>JAIRVA010000349.1 GCA_031254155.1 Propionibacteriaceae bacterium | reverse complement strand
CCCACTTTCTAGATGTCACCTTAAGCAGGTTTCTCCCTGGCTTGCAAGTGAACGACTGGTTTCGTAACTAGACCTTGGCCTCCCCTTGGGTGAGGATGAGGGTCGGGCTTGGGTGGCGGTGGCGCGCATCTGGGCGAGTGTGGTGTGGTGTGGTGTGGTGTGGTGTGGTGTGGTGTGGTGTTGTTTGTTGTTGTCCATCCGGTGTTGGTAGTGGCGAGCCTGGGTGTCGGTGAGGCGGCGGGTGAGGGTTGTGCCGTGGAGTTTTGCCAGTAGGGGCCGTGGAGGCGGGGCGGGTCGGCGTGGCAGTGGCAGGCGGGGGAGGAGCAGCGGGTGTGAACATCCAGTCCACTTACAACATGGAGTATGCGTATCTCACCCTCGCTTCGCTCGCCCGCCTGACGCCCGGCTGACAACATAGCGTAAATCATCGGTTCCTTAGCCGACGACACTTGTCGCTATTGTCTGAGTTTTGTCGCGATGATTGATACAATAGCGACATGAATGTCGACGAACTCGTACGCGATCTGCGACACCGCCGGGACGACAGCGCCCGCGTGGAGGCCAAGTCCGCGACCGGCGGGTTCCCGGACAACGTCGCCACCACGTTGTCCGCGTTCGCTAACACCCCGGGCGGTGGGGACATCGTCTTCGGGTTGGCGGAGTCGCGAGGCTTCGCGGCAGTCGGCGTCTACGACGCTGGACTCTGCCAGAAAGCCGTCACCAACCTGGCCCGTCACGGCGTGGTCCCCGCTCTCGCCATCACGACCGAGGCGGTCGATTGGGAGGGGGCGACCCTCGTACTCGTTCACGTACCCGAAGCCGAGCGGACTCTCAAGCCGGTTCGGGTCCGCAAGTCGGGCCTGGCGTACCTCCGCCAGTACGACGGGGACTACCCCATCTCGGAACAAGAGGAACAGGCGTTTATCGCTAATCGTGGGCAGCCGGTCAACGACGAGCAACCGGTCCCCCGGGCGACGCCGGACGACCTGGAGATGACCGCGGTGACGCAGTACCTGGCCGAGCGCCGTCTGGTTTCGCCGCGGCTCGCCCGGATGACCGATGATGAGGTCCTTCTCCGGACCGGGGTCATCGCAGATGGGCATCCCACTCTCGCCGGTCTGTTGGCACTCGGGACCTACCCCCAACAATTCTTTGCCAACCTCGGCATTCAGGCGAGCTTCGTACCGTCCCAGGCCGGTCCGGGCCTGCGGGTCGCTGACAGCGCGTCGTTCACCGGGCCCATCCCAGTGATGCTCGAAGAGGCGGTGTCTTGGGTGTACACGACGACGGGCCGCGCGATCACGGCCGACCAGGCGACCGGAGCGGTGACCAACCAGCCGACGTACCCCCTGGTGGCCGTGCGCGAACTCGTCGCCAACGCGCTCATCCACCGCGATCTTGGCCCCTGGGCTCTCAACCAGCCCGTCACCCTGCGGATCACCCCGACTGAACTCATGATCGCCAACCCCGGCGGCTTGTTCGGCCTGCGCGTTGAGTCGCTGGGTCTCACGCCATCCCACCTGCGCAACGGGCGGCTGGCCGAGATGTGCCAGTACGTCACCACTCGCGATCAGGCCCGGGTCGTCGAGCGGCTGGGCAGCGGGATTCCAGCGGTACGGGAGTCGCTCCGCACCGCCGGCCGGCCGGATCCCCGGTTCCTCGACCAAGGGGTACGGTTCGTCGCCACCCTGAAGGCCGCCCCGAGTCCGGGGCCGGTGAAAGTGCTGGGCGACCCGCAGGCGGCCGTACTGTCAGCGCTGGCCGACGGTCCACGAACCGCGCGCGAAATCCGAGTCGGTACCGGGCTGACAGCCCGCCAAGTCGCGTACGCATTAAAACAGCTTGTCAATCATGGCAACGCGGCGTCATATCCCCTCGACGGCCGGACGAACACGTACTCCCTTGGGCGAGGATGATCGGGCGTACTTTCGCGGGATAATGACCGCAAATCACGCCTTATCTGCGGAGTACCCGCCGCCCCGGTCAGTGGAAGTACGGGATCATCAGGTACAACCCGCCCAGGACGATGAGGGCCATGACGCCCATGAGGGCGTAGCCGACGGCCTTCCGGGGGGTCGTCACGGTCGCACCTTCGGCCGGGGTCAGGCACCAGTTGCTGAGGCTCATGAGCGCGGCGATGATGACGGCGACCACCACGGTGACGACGGCGACCTGGCCGAGGGCCGACCAGTTGATCGCCACGACGAGGCCAGGTATTGCTCTAGGCATTACTACCCCCCGGGATGTGGCTGCCGGGACCCCGCTTCTTGCGGCGGTGGCCACCCTTGCGAGTCTCCTGACGCCGGGACTTGATGCGCGTCTTCTTGAGACGCTTGAGGCGGGTGAGCCGCAGCGGGGTGGCCTCCATCGGGTGCCCCTCGAGCTTGTGCGCGAGCGGCGGCAGCAGCGGGTTCTGGATCGGGTGGGTGTCGCCCGCGATCACGGCCTTGGCCAGGGTCTTCGCCCCCTCGCGGGTCTTGGCCAGCACCTTCACCTCGTGAGTCTCGTTGACGTTGGTCGCCGAGACGTGGTTGCGGGAGGCCGCGATCTTGATCGCCGCCGCGGCGATGACCAGGATCGCGATGACGGTGCCGAAGCCCCACGCCCCCTGGTGGGCGAGCCACGCGGCGGCCGCGCCGACGAGTCCGGCGGCGGGCAGGGTGAGCAGCCACGCGATCATCATCCGGCCGGCCGTACCCCACCGTACTTCGCCGGGGGTACGAGCGAGGCCCGTACCCATCACCGCACCCGACACCACGTGCGTCGTTGACAAGCCAAAACCGAGGTGGGAGGACGCGAGAATGGCGGCCATCGCGGAAGTCTCCGCCGCGAAACCCTGGGGCGACTCGATGTCGGCCATGCCCTTGCCCATCGTCCGCATGATGCGCCAACCGCCGGAGTACGTCCCGAGCGCGATCGCGCTGCCGGCGGCGAGGATGACCCACCAGTGGGGCGACGAGCCGGGGGCCTGGCCCCACCACGGCGTCGCGATACCGGCGTCGCCCAGCTGCAATGTGCCCGCGACCAGCACCAACGTGATGATACCCATCGTCTTCTGGCCGTCCGACGTACCGTGAGCCAGCGCGACCAGCAGCGAGGACACGCGCTGCGCCATCCGGTACCGCTTCTTGGCCCCCTTGGGCGCGTTGTGCTCGCCGTGGTAGGCGATCTTGGTGGAGAGGTACGAGGCGAGGCCCGCGACCAGCGGTGCCACCAGCGCCGGGAGGAGGATCTTGGAGACGACCGTCGAGAAGTGGACGCCCTGGACGCCGGCCTGGTAGAGCACCGCGCCGATGAGGGCGCCGAAGATGGCGTGCGAGGACGACGACGGCAGGCCGAACAGCCAGGTCAACAGGTTCCAGAGGATCGCCCCGACGAGGGCGGCGAAAACGGTTTCCGGCGTGACGAGCGAGTCGTCCACGATACCCGAGGAGATCGTGTGGGCCACCTCGGTCGACAGGAACGCACCGACCAGGTTCATGATGGCGGCACACAGGACGGCCACACGGGGCTTGAACGCGCCCGTGGCCACGGAGGTCGCCATCGCGTTCGCGGCGTCGTGGAAGCCGTTGGTGAAATCAAAGACGAGCGCCGTGAGTACGACGATGAGAACCATGAACTCAATGGACATTGCTGCCCTTGCGGACGGGGACTGTCATCACGGTGGCAATCTTACCGAATGGCAGGTTAACGGCAGGTGAACATTTTCCCGGTATCAGTCGCGTGGTTCCCTCAACTGTTCCAGGTCAGGATCGCCGGGGTCTGCTTCTCGTACCCCAGGATGGACACCCCGCCGGTGCGGAGCGGGAAGGCACCACCGTACGCGACATCCAGGCCGATCCAGCAGAGGGCGAGGGTCCGGAGGGCGTGGCCGTGGGCGAAGCAGATGGCCTTGTCAACCCCGGAAAAGCGGATGCGGTTGACCACCCGGGTCAGGCGGGCGATCACGTCGGCGGACTGCTCGCCGCCGGGGACGTGCGAAGTCCAGATCCGCCAGCTCGGGTCGACCCCAAGGATCTGCGCCGTCGTCCGGCCCTCGAAGTCGCCGTAGAACCACTCGGCCAAGTCCGGGTCGACCTCGGCGGCGGTGAAACCGGCGAGCGCGGCGGTGGTACGGGCGCGGGTCCGGGGCGAGGTCAGCTGGATCCCGTACTCGGCGGGGTCGAGGCGCTGGCCGAGGCGCCGCGCCTCCTCTTTGCCCTTGTCAGTGAGCTCAAGATCGGTGATCGAGGTGTAGCGGCCATTCCGGCTCCACTCCGTCTCCCCGTGGCGGACAATGGTGAGCTGAGTCATGAGACGAGACTACCGGATGTAGGGAAGGGACTGTTCCGCCCGTTCCGTTCCGCGTTAGCATGAATACGCGGCGACAGGCGGCCCATTTTGGCGCGTTTTCATGCTTTCGCGGAGATGGAGGTGGGGCGACCGGCCACTCAGCTTGGGGGTACCGGCCAGCCGTCGGCCCAGGCCAGTTGGACGATCCCCAGGACCGGGGCACCGTTCAACAACGCATGGTAGTAGTGGAACGCCAGGTAGTCCCCCGCGACGGACTGGCCGCCCGGTCCGATCCGGAAACCCGCCGTTTCTAGCCACAACGCACCGCCACCCGCCGTCATCTTCACCCCGTCACGGTCGACGTACGGGCCGAGGACGGACGTCGAGCGACCGACCCGGATGTTGTACGTCGAGTTCACACCCTGGCAGCAGGAGTCCCAGGACACGAACAAGTAATAGTACCCACCGTGGTAGGTGACCGCCGGGGCCTCGATGGCGGTCGAGTGGCTATCCCGGGCGGCCACGGGTTGGGGTGCGGCCCCCGGTGCCACGTGACCCGTCGGCCACTCCAGTTGGACCGCGTAGATGCCCGTCCAGAAGGAGCCGAAGAACAGGTACGGTACCCCGGCCGCGTCCTCGCTGACGGTCGGGTCGATGGCGTTGTACGGGTCGGACCCCGTCGACGCGAGGACCTCGCCGCCGTCGGTCCAGCCGTACGCCGGGTCATCCGGGTCGGGCGTCGTCGCCGTCATCACGCCGATGGCCGACCGGTTTTTGCCGAAGGTCGACGCGGCGTAGAAGAGGTACCACGTCCCGTCGTGCTCGTACACCGCCGGTGCCCAGATGTTCTTGACCCCCGGAACCGCCCGTCGGACCCACGCCGGTGTCTCCGCCCACGCCTCGCCCTTCACCGCCCACGTCGCCCCGCCGTCGCCCGACTTCAGGATCCTGGGCGCGCCGCCCAGCGCCTCGTTGCCCGTACCGTAAACCAGCCACGGTTCCCCGCCCGCGTCGAGCACGAGGGCGGGATCGTGGACGCCCGTGTCCTGGGGTACGGGCAGGTACGCCGACACCGGCCGGCTGACGTACATCGCCCCGCCGAGCCCCACCGCCACCACCGTGGCGAGGGCGATGCTGACGAGGGATCCCCGTCGTCCCAGGTTGGTCATTGTGTCTCCTGACTTCGGACTTTAGTAGTACGTCAGACTGGCCCCCGGCGTCGGGGACCGGTGACGCAGCAGTACGTGCGCCCACCCCGCGCGGGACGCGTACGTGTCGAAAATCGTCTGATCACGACACGGAAGCGTCCCGCCGACGGCCGTCAGGCCGCGCGGCCGAGCCGTACCATCGCCCAACTGACCGCCGGCAGCTCGGCGCTCAACGTACCATCCGCGAGGATCGTCGTGAGGTCGTGGGGGACGACGCTGTCGGGATCGTCCGACGTGGCCGCCCAGCGGTGGTCGTCGTTCGCCAGCACCGTCGCCCCGGTCACCCGGACAGCCCCCAGTGACCGGAGGTCGAGTTCGACCTGGGTCGCCGCCTGGGCGTTCCGGTTGATGATGAACAGCGCCAGGTCACCCGTCTCCGGATCGTACGTCGCCACCGCGTCGACCGCGGCCACGCCGCCGTACTGCGGTGTCTCGACCTGGTCGGATCGGACATCCAGCTTCAGGACCTCGCCCTTCGCGTAGCGGGCCGTCAGCGCGAAGGGGTGGAAGGTCGTCTGCCGCCAGGCCGGCCCGCCGGGCTCGGTCATGATCGGAGCAATGACGTTAACCAGTTGCGCCAGGCAGGCCGACCGGACCCGGTCCGAGTGCCGCAGCAGCGAGATCAGCAGCCCGCCGACGACGACCGCGTCGGCCACGTTGTAGTGGTCCTCGAGCAGGCGCGGCGCGACCGGCCAGTCGTCCCCGGTCGGCGTTTTCGACGCCTCGCCGCTCTGGTACCACACGTTCCACTCGTCAAAGGACACGTAAATGTCCTTGTCAAGCTTCCGGGCGGCCTTGACGTGGTCGCACGTCGCCACGACGGAGTCGATGAAATAGTCCATGTTGACCCCGCTGGCGAGGAAGCTCGCCAGGTCGCCGTCGCGCGCCTGGTAGTACGCGTGGGCCGAGATGAAGTCGATGTCCTCGTACGCCGCCCCCAGGACCTCCCGCTCCCACTCGCCGAAGGTCGGCATCGAAGAGTGGGACGACCCGCAGACGACAAGTTCCAACTCCGGGTCGATCATCCGCATCGCCTTGGCGGTCTGGGACGCCAGCCGCCCGTACTCGTGGGCCGTCTTCCCGCCGATCTGCCACGGCCCGTCCATCTCGTTACCGAGGCACCACATCCGTACTTTGTACGGCGACTCCGCCCCGTTCGCCCGGCGGGCATCGGACCACGCCGTACCCCCCGGCACATTGCAGTACTCCAGAAGGTCCAGCGCCTCCTGGACCCCGCGCGTCCCGAGGTTGACCGCCATCATCGGCTCCACGCCGGCCTCGGTCGCCCACGCCATGAACTCATCCACGCCCACCCAGTTGGGCTCGGTGGAATGCCAGGCCAGGTCGAGCCGCCGCGGCCGCTTCTCGACCGGCCCGACACCATCCTCCCAGCGGTACCCCGAGACGAAGTTCCCGCCGGGGTAGCGTACCGTCGTCACACCCAGTTCCTTGACCAGGGCCAGGACGTCGGTCCGGAAACCGCGGGCGTTGGCACCCGGGTGGGTGGGTTCGTGGATCCCGGTGTACACGCTACGTCCGAGGTGCTCGACGAACGAGCCGAACGTACGACGGTTGACCGGGGCGACCCGGAACGCCGGGTCGAGGGTGATGTGGGCATTTGTCACGGGAAGTCTCCTTAAGTCGATGAGGTTAGCGAGGTAGGCGAGCCAGGCGGGGACACGAGGCCAGGCTCTCTGTCTCACCTTGCCCCTTGTCTTACCTTGTCAGAGGGGGGCCAGGGGTCCTGTCCCCCGGCTCCCCCCAGTAGTTAGTTTACTGGCCCAACTCATTCTTGAGGTCGGCCTGGGCCTGGTCGAGCGTCGCCTTGATGTCGGCGCCGTTTTCGAAGATCTCGTTCTGGACCGTCGTCCCGAACGCGTTGTTGACGTTCGGCATGGCCTGGAAGGTCTGCGACTGCAGGAAGCCGATGCTGTCCTTGAACGTGTTGAGTACGTCGAACACGTTGTTCTTGAAGTACTTGTTGAACGCGTTGTTCGGGTCGTGGGTGACCGCCTGGTTGCTCCAGAGCGCCATGTTCGTCGGGTCGAAGCCGAGCGAATTCCAGATCTCGGTGGCGCCGTCGACGGAGAGCTTGGCGTAGGCCAGGAACTCGGCCGCCGCCTCGGGGTTCTTGCCCTTGAGCGGGACCGCTGTACCCGTACCACCCTGGCCGATCGTCTTGTACTTCGCGTCGGCGTTGACCGGCGGGGCGGCGATGGCGACCTTGCCCGCCAGATCAGGCATGTACGCCGGGTAGCGCGACATGAACCATTCCGGCATGACAACGGCCGCGTACTCGCCCGAGTTGATGAGCCCGTACGCCTGCTCGGTGTCCGGCTGGCCACCGTCGATGGTCTTGAGGACCCCCGCGTCCTGCATGTCTTTGAGCATCTGGTAACCCTTGGCCATCGTGTCGTTGTTGACCTGCAGCTTGCCGTCGGCGGTCAGGTAGTCGCTGCCGTTCTGGCCGAGCAGGAGCGAGATCTGCCACATGGCCGAGGTGTCGGCGGTCGAGAACGGCTTGCCCGTCGCGGCCACGTACTTCGCGCCCGCCGCTTTGAAGTCGTCCCACGTCTTGATCGTCGTGTAATCGACGCCCGCGGCGGTGAGCAGGTCGGTGTTGTAGTAGGCGAGCATGGCGCCGACGTGCGTCGGCAGACCGTACTGCTTGCCGTTCATCTGGTAGAGCTTCATCCGCGCCGGGACGATGTCCTTCGCGTACGGCGCGGCGACCTGGGTCAGGTCCATGAGCTGCGGGGTGCCGGCGGTGAAGTTCGGGAACTTGCCGACCTCGATGTCCACGATGTCCGGCACGCCCTCGCCCGCGTTGAGCGCCAGCTGGAGCTTGTTGTGCATGTCGTCGTACGGCATGACGTTGACGTTGATCTTGACCTGCTTGTCGGGATGCTGCGCGTTCCACTTGCCCGCCATCGTCTCGTAGAACTTGCCGTGCAGCTCGACGAAGGTCCAGAACTCGAACGCGGTCGCGTTCGCCCCGGCACCCTGGTCGACCGTGCTGCTGTAGGACGACCCGGCCGTGGCGGTCACACCGCTGCTATTGTTCCCACTGCAGCCCGCGAACGAGGCCGCTAATCCCAGCCCCACGAGGAGAGCCAGGGGTTTTGTGAACTTCATTGTTTTCCTTTCATTGTTTTTTGTGTACGAACCGGGGCCGGGGCTCAGGTCACCCCTTGACCGCACCCGCGGTCATGCCCTCGATGAAGAAGCGCTGGAAGAGGAGGAACAGGATGAGGATCGGAATGATCGAGAAGAACGCCCCGATGAAGAGCAGCGAGTAGTCGTTGCCGTACGGCGTGAGCAGCGTGTTCAACCCGATGGGCAGGGTGTACTTGCCGGGAGTCCGCAGGACGAGCAACGGCCAGAGGAAGTTGTTCCAGCTCGCCATGGCGTTGAGGATGGCCATGGCCGCGATGGCCGGCTTCATCAGCGGGAGGATCAGCCGGAAGAAGATGCCGAACTCGGTGACGCCGTCGATCCGGCCCGCCTCCAGGATGTCGCGCGGCATCCCGCGCAGGAACTGCCGGAAGAAGAAGATCGTGGTCGCCGACGCCAGGAAGGGCAGGATGATGGCGAGGTACGAATCGGACATCTTCCAGTTGTTGATCTGCACGTACAGCGGGAGCATCAGCATCTCGAACGGGATCGTCAAGATGATGAGGACGCAGACGAACAGGGCCGTCTTGAAGCGGAACTCGTACATCGCAAACCCGTACGCCACGAAGCTCGACACCAGCAACGTACCCGCCGTCTGGAGCAGGGTGATGATGAGGGAGTTGCCGAACCAGACGAAGTACGAGCCGGAGTCGGTGAAGAGCATGACCCAGTTCTGGAGACCCGCCGAGGAGAAGTCGAGCCCGAGGTTGAGGCCATTGCGGAACACCATATTGCCGGGCTGGAACGTCGCCATCAGGATCGCCCACAACGGGATCAGGCAGAGGAGGACGGCGAAGGCGAACACGGCGTACAGGAAGATCCGCTGGCCGAGAGTGCGCGTTTTCTTGGGGGTACGGCGGGTGGGCGCGGGCCCGGGGTTCGCGGGCCGCGGACTCGGCTGGGTGGTGGTCATCGCGTCTCCTTCTTGAACGTACCGGTGGCGGTGAGCTGGATGAGGTTGATCGTGAGGACAAGGACGAGCAACACCACCCCGACGGCCGAGGCGTACCCCATGTCGTTCTTCTCGATGCCCATGCGGTAGAGGTACCCGACGATGGTGAGGCCCTGGTTGAATGGTGAGTTGTTGTTGCCGTACAACATGAGGCTCTCGAGGAACATGGCCAGGCCGCCGTACACGGAAATCGTGACCACGTACACAATCGTCGGCTTGATGTTCGGGACCGTGACGCTCCAGAACTTCTGCCAGGCGTTGGCACCGTCGATGGACGCCGACTCGTAGAGTTCGGTGGGGATCGCCTGGAGGCCGGCGAGGAAGTACATCATATTGACGCCCGTCCACCGCCACATCGCGATCACCAGCAGGGCGGCGAGCCCGGTGAGATCGTGCTTCAGCCACTTGACCGGGCCGAACCCGAAGAACTCGACGATACTGTTCATGAGCGCGCTGTCGGACTCGGAGAACAGGAAGCGGAAGACGATGCCGGCGACGACCACGGAGGTGAGGGCCGGGACGAACATGGTCGATTTGAAGAAGTTCTTGATCTTGGGGTTGCCGAGCTTGGAGTTGATGAGGACGGCGAGCAGCAGCGGGATGGGGATCAGCAGGACGAGGGTCAAGACCATGTACCGGACCGAGTTGGTGAGGGCCAGCCAGAAGATGCGGTCACCAAACAAGCGGCTATAGTTGGTGGTACCGATGTAGGTCGTCATCCCGGGCAGGATCTTCTGGAAACTCATGACCACGGCTTGGATCACCGGATAGAGCCAGAACAGCCCGAAGGTCAGGATGAAGGGCAGGATAAACAGGTACGGCGCCAGTTTCTGGGAGTACAGCAACTTTCTCATTCGGTCCCCTTGGTCCCTCATCGTTGACGGTTCCTACAACGTTGTAGTATGTGAGTATAACGTTGTACAGAACCCGTGTCCAGCCAACTTCCATAACGATTTGGTCACAATGAGCGGGGTGGGGGGGTTGGTGCCCCGCCACGTACCCGTACCCAACCCGCGTACCCAACCCACGCGGCGGCAATATCCCGCAAACTAGCGGGTGTACGGCGCGGCTGTACGGCGCGGCTGCTTACGGAATGTGGGATTTTGACCCCCCGAAAGGCGATTTGGGCGCCATAATCCAACAATCTGGAGAGCGAGTTACCAAGATCAGCTCAGAATGCGGGGTTTTGCCGAGCGGTTGGGGCCGGTTTCCGGCGCGTTTTCATGCTTTCGCGAAAAAGTACGGGGGGAGTACGCGGGAGTACGGGGGAGTACGGGGGACGCCCGGCCTGGGGGGCCGGGGGTGGCCACCCATCAGGGTGACATGCCTTCGCACCGGCGGGGCCGAGCCGGACAGGTGCAGGGCGGGTGCGAAGTCATGTCGCCGGAATCGCTGAGTTCGCCGACATAGTTTCGCACCGGCCGCCGGGTCCCGCCACAACGGGGTACGGGTGCGAAGACACGTCACACGTACGGGGAGTACGACCAGGAGAGCGCGGACGCCCGCGGCGGCGCCGGGGCCATGAGGTCGGTGGCCCCCGTGGCCCACCCCGCCAGGGGCCGTTGGGTCGGTGGTCCCCGCCCACCCCGCCAACTGCCCAAGTTGTGTCGGCCAAATCACCGGATTGGCCGACACAACTTGGGCAGTTGAGACACGATCGCTACCAAATGGTGCAGGTGGCGGTTCCGGGGCGGGATGGCGACATAGTTTCGCACCGGTGGCCGGGGGCCTCGCCGGAAGGGGGTACGGGTGCGAAACGGTGTCACCCGTCCGGAGAACGGTACCACCCACACCCCCGCCACCGGGGCGACACTGCACGCCCCCCGAGCAACGCCCGCGACCAGTCTCCGTTCACACCCCGCCGTACCCCCCGGCCACACAACAACACGGTGAACCCACCGGTCTGCACACCCGGCACACATCCACCAGCCCTCACCCAGAAACCCACCCCCACGCGATCCCGACGAATCATCTCACGCCCCGGTGGACTCCCGGGCCATGAGGCGGAAGTCCGCGAAGATCTCCCGGACCGCCGTCTCGGGGGCGAAGCCTGCGACCAGCCCCATCCGCTCGCAGAGCATGTCGACCGCCAGGGTGGCGATCTGGTCGCGGCCGGGGTCGATACTCGACAGTGTCGGCTGGGCGTACTCGGCGTCTTCGACGTTGTCAAAGCCGATCACCGCGATGTCGTCGGGTACCTTGACCCCGCGCTTGATCAGTTGATGCATGGCCCCCAGCGCTAGGGCGTCGTTGAAGCACACCACGGCGTCGGGCCGCGCCCCCCGGTCGAGGATCCGGTCCATGAGCCGGGCCCCGGTGGGCCTGAGCCACGGGCCGGGACCCTCCACGAGGTCCGGGTCCACCGGCATCCCGGCATCCGCCAGCGCCGCGGTCGCCCCCTTGTAGCGCAGCGTGGCCGACGACACCCGGGGCGACTCGTTGAGCCCGATGAGCGCGATGCGCCGCCGGCCCAGCGCCACCATGTGTTCCACCTGGGCGCGGGCACCCTCGACGTTGCGCATCGACACGTGGTCGCAGGGCGCGCCGAACACCGACTCCCCCAGCAGGACCAGCGGGAAATCCACGTCGAACCGCTCCACGTCATCCTGCCCCACGTACACCGGCGAAAACAACACCCCGTCCACCTGCTGCCCGCCGTCCGCGCGCAGGACCGCCAACTCGCGCTCCCGGTCGTACCGGTGCTGCTCGAGCAGGACGACCAGCCCGCGCCGGTCCGCGACCTCGACGACGGAGTCGGCCAGTTCGGCGAAGTACGGGATGCGCAACTCGGGTACCACCAGCTTGATCAGCCCGGTCCGGCCCTGGCGGAGGTTGCGCGCGGTGACGTTGACCCGGTAGCCGAGGGACTCGATGGCCGCTTCGACCCGGGCTTTTGTTTCGGGACGGAGGTACCGGTAGCCGTTGACGACGTTCGAGACGGTCTTCAACGAGACTCCCGCCGCCCGCGCGACATCGTTCATCGTCACCGACTCGCGGGCCCGTGCCATGTTCCTCAACCTCCCCGCCGCGAAACGCGTTGTCAGGCGAGTACACACACCCCGCCTCGTACATCGTTGCATCATACCATCCCCCATTACCCCCAGCCGGGCCGTGGTCGCGCGGCTGGGAGCGCGGCTATGGAATACTGTGTCTTATGGTTTTGACCGGATCGTCGCGCCGGGGGGCGAGAATCGCCGCCTCGCTCAGCGCGTTCACATTGGCCCTGTCCGGTGTGGCCGCCGCCCAGGTGGCCGCACCGCCAGACGCCCAGGCCGGCGGGATCATCGCCCGGACGGACGCCGACGGCGATGTCCGGCTGACCTCCGAGGCGGCCATCGTCTCCCTCAAGGACGGCCAGGAACAGATCGACCTGCAGCTCTCGCTCGCGGCGGCCGTACCGTCGATCGGCTTCATCGTCCCCACGCCGGCCCCGGCCACCGTGTCGGTCGGGACGTTCATCGAGTTCACGTTCATCACCAACGAGATGCAGCCGCAGACCAACACCAGCGACGAATGGTGGCGCTCCGAGCCCGCGTCGACGGCCAGTACGGTGACCCCGACCGCCGACCCCACGCGGATCCAGTTGGGCCCCGTGGAGGCGACCGCCCTGGCCGCCTCAGACGTCGACGGGCTCAACGCCTGGCTGGCGGCCAATGCGTACGTCCTGCCCGCCGGTGCGACGGATGTCCTCGCCGGGTACGCCGCGCGCGGTTGGTCCTTCGTCGCCATGAAACTAACCGCTGACAAGCCATTAAGCGGCGAACTCGTCCCCATCCGCCTCAACTTCGCCGCCGAGGAGATGGTCTACCCGCTGCTCGCGTCGACCGCCGGGACCGGCGCCTGGTCACTCAATCTCTACACCATCGCGGACCACCGCCAGACGGTCACGTACGCCGATGGTACGAGCGTCACCCACTCCGTGACGTGGGCCCGCCAGATCCGCAACGGCAGCCTCTTGCTGCGCGGGAGCTACCTCACCGCCATCAACTTGCAGTTCACCGGCCCCGGCGCCATCAAGGGCGACCTCCGCATCGCCCAAGCGCCGAGCGACGCGGAGGTGGGTACGGTGGTGGAGAACCACCAGTACTGGGGTCTCTTCGGCATACCCCTCGGACGGCTCCTCGTCGGCTTCGCCATCGGGGTCGGCGTCGTCATTCTCGTCCTCACCCTCCTGCCGAGCTTCCGGCGCCGGAAGTAGAGGGTGTCGCCGCTAGTCCAGCCAGGTTTCGGGGAGGTGGCGGGCGAAGGTGGTCAGGACCGCCTGGGCAGCCTCCAGTGCCGAGACCTGTCCGGCCATGACCTGGGCTTCGAGTTCGGTACGTTGGCTCTTGACCGCCGGGGTTTGGCGTACGGCTGACAACAACTCGTCGTCAATCAGGGACCACATCCAGGCCCGGCGCTGCTCGGCGCGGCGGGCGACGAGACCCCCGGTGGCTTCGAGGTACGCGCGGTGCTCAAGTACGGCCTCCCAGACATCCATCAGCCCGAGCCCGGTGTACGACGACGAGGTCAGAACGGGGGGGCGGCGCGCCTTGGGGTCGGAGTTCAGCAGCTTCATGGCGGTCTTGAGCTCGCGGGCCGCGACGCGGGCGGCCGCCTCGTTGTCGCCGTCGGCCTTGTTGACCGTGATGAGGTCGGCCATCTCCAGGATGCCCTTCTTGATGCCCTGGAGCTGGTCGCCCGCGCGGGCCAGAGTGACGAGCAGGAACGTGTCGACCATCCCCGCGACCGCGACCTCCGACTGGCCGACCCCGACGGTTTCGACCAGGACAACGTCGTACCCCGCCGCCTCGACCACCAGCATCGACTCCCGCGTGGCGCGGGCGACCCCGCCCAACCGGTTGCCGGAGGGCGACGGGCGGATGAACGCGTTCTCGGCCATGGCGAGGGCGCTCATGCGCGTCCGGTCACCGAGGATCGACCCGCCCGTCTTCGAGGACGACGGGTCAACGGCCAGGACGGCGACCTGGTGGCCGGCCTCGGTGAGCTTCACACCGAGTGCATCA
>JAIRVA010000348.1 GCA_031254155.1 Propionibacteriaceae bacterium | reverse complement strand
CAGGGCGATCGTGAACCCGTCGAAGTTTGCGGGCAGCGTGTCGAAGGCGAGGGTGGTCCGGGTGACGGTCACCTCCTGGGCCCGGACGAACCCGTACCCGGTCACCATGACCGCCAGGGCCAACACGAGGACGGTGAGGCTCCGGATGACCGGCAGCCGGCGGGAGTTCCGGGAGGGTACGGGGGCGGCGCGCGCGCCCACGGGCGCCGATGAGCGACGGGTCACCAGCCACCAGGCGAGGTTCACCGCGCCGACGACGATGAGACCCAGGCCAAGGTACATGATGACCACCAGCCCGGCGCTGCCCACCATGAGCGGCACGCGGAACCGGTTCGAGCCGACAACCCGTGACGCCAGCGTGGCGGCGACCGCGGCCACCACGCCGAGGGTCATCAGAACCACGACGACGATCGCCCGCCACCGGCGCAACCCGATGGCGCGGGTGAGACTGAAGGTGAGGAAGCACCACGCGACGACCGCGGTGAGTACCAGACCGATCACCAGTCGATCACTCGTACTCGACGATCACCGGGGCGTGGTCCGACACGCGGGCCTCGTACGTCTCCGGCCTGTCGGTGTCGCCGGTGACCGCGCGCGGGGCCAGGCCGGGCGTTGTCAGGTGGTAGTCGATGCGCCAGCCGTACCCCCGCTGCCAGGACGCGCCGCGCCAGCTCCACCAGGAGTAGGGGCCCTGCGCGTCGGGGTGCAGCGAGCGGACGATGTCCGTGAGGCCGAGGCCGAGCGCCGCGGTCAGCCACTCGCGTTCCTCGGGCAGGTAGCCGTCGAGCGGGGTCTTGGAATGGTTGTTGTAGAGATCCTGCGGGGTCCGGGCGATGTTGTAGTCGCCGAGGAGCGTGTACGGCCACCCGGTGGCCGCGGCCCGCTCGATGGCGGCGGTGAGGTGACCCGCCAGGCGGTCGCAGAAGCGCATTTTGCGCTCGAACTTGGCCTTAGCTTCGGGGGAGTCGGAGGGTACGGCGCCCTTCGGCAGGTAGAGGGAGGCGACCGTCAGCGTCGTTCCGTCGACTGTGTAGTCGGCCTCGATGTAGCGGCCGTCGCCGGTGAACTCGTCGTCCCCGGCCAGACCGACCCGCGTGGCGAGGGGTACCGTCCGCGAGAGCAGCGCGACGCCGTTGCGTCCGGCCAACTGGCCGGAGTCGTACGCCAGGTGGTACCCGTCGAAGACGTGTTCAGGCAGCGCCGCCACGGGGCACCGTACCTCCTGCAGAGCGAGGACATCGGGTTGGACGCGGTCGAGCCACGCCCGGAAACCACGGCGCTCGGCGGCGCGGATGCCATTGACATTGAAGGTGACGAGTTTCATTAGCGGTAGTTCGTGTACTGGACGGCGAAATCGTAATCGGCGGCCTTGACCAGAGCCTGGACCGCCTGGAGATCATCGAGCGACTTGGAGACGACGCGTAGTTCGTCGCCCTGGATGAGGGCCTTGACGGCCTTGGGCGCCTCGTCGCGGATGAGCTTGGTGATCTTCTTGGCGTTCTCCTGGGTGATGCCCTGCGAGAGCGCACAGGTGATGTGGGCCCGCTTGCCGGAGACCCGCGGCTCGCCGGGCTTGAGCGCCTTCAGGCTGACGCCGCGCCGGACCAGTTTCGATTCCAGCACGTCCAGGGCGGCGGTGGCCCGTTCCGGAGTGCTGGACTCGATCTCAACCGCCTCGCCCGCCCACTTGACCGTAGTCTGGGTGTCCTTGAAGTCGAACCGTTGCGCGACCTCTTTCGCCGCCTGGTTGATCGCGTTGTCGACCTCGTGGTGGTCGACCTTGCTCACGATGTCGAATGAGTGGTCTGCTGCTGCCATGGGTCTATTCTCTCACGGACTTGGGATTTCGGGTATACTAACCCCCTGACTGGTTGAGCGCGTGCTCCCGCCGACGATCCCTTTTCGCCGACCGTGATGGTGCGCGCCCCTAAACAAGGAGCAATGAGTGAATAAGTTGGTGAGTCGTCAGCCCGCCGCGGTCTGGGCCGTGGCGTTCGCGTGTGTGGTGTCGTTCATGGGGATCGGCCTCGTCGACCCCATCCTGCCCTCAATCGCGGAGAAGCTGCACGCCACCCAGACCCAGTCGGAACTGCTCTTCACGACGTACCTCGCCCTGACCGGTGTGGCCATGTTCTTCACGAGCTGGGTGTCGTCGCGCATCGGGACGAAGCGGACGCTGCTCATCGGTCTCGCGGTGGTCGTCGTGTTCGCCCTGGGCTGCGCGGTCGCGCCGTCGGTGGCCCCGATCATCGGTTTCCGCGCGGGCTGGGGGATCGGCAACGCGTTGTTCATCTCGACGGCGCTGGCGGCCATGGTCAGCGCGGCGGTCGGCGGGTCGGCGAAGGCGATTGTCCTGTACGAGACCGCGCTCGGTGTCGGCATGGCCGTCGGGCCGCTGACCGGTGGGCTGCTCGGATCGATCACGTGGCGCGCGCCGTTCCTGGGTACGGCGACGCTCATGGTCGTGGGTCTCATCGCGATCTCCGTCCTGCTGAAGAACGGCCACAACGTCCATCCTGAACCGGTCCGGGTCTCGGCACCCTTCAAGGCGTTGCGCGATCCCGGGATGGGGACGATGGGCGTGGCGGCGTTCTTCTACAACATGGCCTTCTTCACCACGCTGGCCTTCCCGCCCTTCGCCCTGGCCCGGCTCGGGGTGGACGACGCGATCACCATCGGCCTGGTCTTCTTCGGCTGGGGCGCCTGCCTCGCGGTCTCCGCGGTTTTCGTCGCCCCGCGGCTGACCCAGTTCATGCGCCGGACCTCGGTCCTCATCGCCGCCGAGGCGGCGCTCGCGGTCTTCCTGATCGGCGCGGCGGTCTTCGTCGAGTCGGTGCTGGGCATCATCATCTGCGTCATCCTGGCCGGTATCCCGCTGGGCCTCCTCAACACCGTCCTGACCGAGTGCTCCATGGAGGCGTCCGACCTGCCCCGTCCGGTCGCCAGTTCCACGTACTCGGGTTGCCGCTTCCTGGGCGGCGCCATCGCGCCGCCCCTGTGCACGTACCTCGCCGGTGTGACGACGGTCTGGATGCCCTTCCTCTACGGCGCGGGCATGATCCTCGTCTCGGCCGCCATCATCGCCGTCCGCCGGAGCGCCCTGGCGCGCGCCGACGGTACCCTGGAGTCCGACCTCGAACTCAGTGAAGACGTGGCCGAGGGCCTGGAGGCCGTGGCCTGAGCCCGGTCGGATGTCTGCTATACTCAACCGTTGGTGAAATATTCACCACGCGCAAGTGGAGGTTACTCCCACCTGATCGGGCTTGCTTGACAGGTTGCTGGACGTACGTGACGTACGTCCCGGGAAGGCTTCTGCGTGCGCAGAAGCCTTTTTTGCTGACCGAGGAGGACATATCAGCACCGAACCGCGTATCAACGACCGGATTCACACACCCGAGGTTAGACTCGTGGGCCCTGACGGGGAACAGATCGGCATCGTCAAGATCGCCGAAGCACTCAAGCTGGCCCAAGACGTCGGCCTTGACCTGGTGGAGATCGCACCGACCGCCCGGCCACCCGTTGCCAAGGTCATGGACTACGGCAAGTGGCGGTACGAGACCGCCCAGAAGGCCCGGGAGTCCCGGCGGAACCAGACCAACACCGTCATCAAGGAGATGAAGCTTAGGCCCAAGATCGACTCGCACGACTACGAGACGAAGAAGGGCCACATCGTCCGCTTCCTGCGTGGCGGTGACAAGGTGAAGATCACCATCATGTTCCGCGGGCGCGAACAGTCACGCCCCGAATTGGGTTTCAACCTGCTGGGCAAACTCGCCGAGGACGTCGCGGCCGACGGGGTCGTCGAGTTCGCGCCGAAGCAGGATGGACGCAACATGATCATGGTTTTGGCGCCGACCCGCAAGAAGTCGGAGGCCAAGGTCGAAGTGGAAGCTGAGAAGCAGCGGAAGGCGGCCGTCCGGGCCGCCGACCAGGAAGCCGAACTGAAGGAACTGGCGGAGTCGCGGGCCCAGGCCCAGGAACACACCAAGCGCAAGCGTGGCCCCGCCGACAACCTGGACCCCGATATCGATCTGTGATGCGCCGCGGGGCCGCACCACCCTCACAGATCACCCAACAATTGACGCGAGTCGAAAGAAACGGAGTGAAGATGCCGAAGATGAAGACCAACACCGGCGCGAAAAAGCGGTTCAAAGTGACGGGTACGGGCAAGCTTGTCCACCGTCAGGCCGGCAAAGGGCACCTGAACGAGCACAAGTCGAGCCGGCGCACCCGCCGTCTCATGGTGGACGACACGTTGAAGGGTGCGGACGCTCGCAACGTCCGCCGGATGCTCGGAATCTGAGAAGGAGATAGTGAAATGGCTCGTGTCAAGCGTTCTGTCAATGCCCACAAGAAGCGCCGTGAGGTGCTCGACGACGCCGCGGGGTACCGTGGCCATCGGGCGCGGCTGTACCGGAAGGCGAAGGAGCAACTCCTGCACTCCTTCACGTACGCCTACCGCGACCGGCGTGATCGCAAGGGTGATTTCCGCGCCCTGTGGATCCAGCGGATCAACGCGGCGGCCCGCGCCGAGGGTATGACGTACAACCGGTTCATCAACGGCCTGAAGCTGGCCGGGGTGGAGGTCGACCGCAAGATCCTGGCTGACTTGGCCGTCCGGGATCCGGGGACGTTCGCCACCCTCGTCCAGGTGGCGAAGCAAGCGTTGCCGCAGGTGGCCGCCTAAAGCATGAGTTCCCAGTCGGGCTCAAGGTTCGCCCGCCGCCTTCTGAACCGCAAGTTCAGGGGTACGGCGGGCGAGTTCCTTGTCGAGGGCGTCCAGGCGGTACGAGAAGCCGTCACGTCGGGCGCGGCCCGGCGCGTCCTGGCGACCGCGGACGCCGCGGCGTCGTACCCGGACCTGGTGGCCGGGGGCTTTGAGGAACTGGTCCTGGGGCAGGTGCGCGAACTGACCGACACCGTCACCCCGCCGGGGATCTTCGCGATCTGCCCCACACCGAACTGGAGCCTTGACGATGTTTTTACCGCGGGAGCGCGGCTGGTGGTCATCTGCGCGCAGATCCGGGACCCGGGGAACCTGGGGACGGTTATCCGCTGTGCGGACGCCTTCGGGGCGGACGGTGTCGTGTGTACGACTGGCTCGGTCGACGTGACGAACCCCAAGGCGGTCCGCGCGTCGACGGGGTCGTTGTTCCACCTGCCCGTGGTGGCCGGAGCCGGCCTCACGCAGACGGTCAGCCGCGCGCGGGCGGCGGGATTCGCCGTTCTGGCGGCCGATGGTACCGGGGAGGAGCTCCTGGCCCCGGCCGTCGGCGCGGGGGACAAGGTCGCCTGGATCTTCGGCAACGAGGCGTGGGGGTTGCCGGAGGCCGGGCGGGCGCTGGCCGACCGGGTGGTCAGGATACCAATGTGGGGCCGGGCCGAAAGCCTGAACCTCGCCACGGCCGCAGCGGTCTGCCTGTACGCGACCGCGAGTGGGCAACGGGGTCAGTGAGCGGACGACGACGGAGTCCGGTGAGGACGCCTTCGTACAATGGAGAGATTGGGTGAAAGGACGGGAACGGTGAGCGATCTACCGGATGAGGCCACACTAGCGGCCATGGTCGAGGCGGCGGGGCGGGCGTTCGCCCAGGCGACGACGCTGGATGACCTGCGGGCGGCGAAACAGGCGCACGCGGGCGAGCACTCGCCCGTGGCGCTGGCGAACCGCCGCATCGGTGACCTCCCGCGCGAGGAGCGGAAGACGGCCGGCCAGGCGATCGGGGCCGCCCGGGCGGCGATCAACCAGGCGTACGCGGAACGGGAGGCGGCGGTGGCGGTGGCCGACCTGGACGCCCGGCTCGTCGCCGAGGCGGTCGACGTCACCCTGCCTGTCACGCTGCGCCCGACCGGGGCGCTCCACCCCGTGACCGCCCTGACGTACCGGATGTGCGATGTCTTCGTCGCCATGGGCTGGGAGATTGCGGAGGGTCCCGAGGCCGAGGCCGAGTGGCTGAATTTCGACGCCCTCAACTTCACCCCCGACCACCCGGCGCGCTTCCTGTCGGACACGTTGTTCCTGGATCCGGCGGCCGGCCACCGGATATTGCGGACGCACACCTCACCGGTCCAGATGCGAAGCCTGCTGACGCGGGAGTTGCCGGTGTACGTCGTGGCGCCGGGCAAGGTCTACCGGGCCGACGAGTACGACGCCACCCACCTCCCGGTCTTCCACCAGCTCGAAGGACTGGCCGTTGACAAGGGGCTGGGCATGGCAGACCTGAAGGGGACGCTCGACCACCTGGCCCGGGCCATGTTCGGGGCCGAGACGGAAACCCGCCTGCGCCCGCACTACTTCCCGTTCACCGAGCCGTCGGCCGAGATGGACATCCGCTGCTTCGTCTGCCACGGCGAGTCGGTGGGCAACCCTGCCCGTCCGTGCCGGACGTGCAAATCCGAGGGCTGGATCGAGTGGGGCGGTTGTGGCGTCGTCAATCCCCGCGTGCTCACCGCCGCCGGGATCGACACCGATGTCTACTCGGGCTTCGCCTTCGGGCTCGGTGTCGACCGGACCGTCATGTTCCGCAACAACGCCGCCGATCTCCGCGACTTCGTGGAGGGCGACGCCCGATTTTCCCGGCAACTGGTAGGAGTGGCACGATGAGAGCACCGTATTCCTGGCTGGCCGAGCATGCCCGGCTCTCAGCCACCCCGGCCGGCTTGGCCGACGCCTTCACCGACGCTGGGCTACAGGTCGAAAAGATGGACGACCCCGCCGCCCAGATCACCGGCCTGGTGGTCGTCGGCAAGGTTTTGAGTGCCGAGTTCGAGCCGCAGAAGAACGGCAAGACGATCTCCTGGTGCCGCGTCGACACCGGGGAGCACAACCCGCCCGGTGAGACCTCCCGCGGTGTGGTCTGCGGCGCGCCCAACGTGGTGGCCGGGGCGTTTGTCCCGGTCGTCCTGCCCGGTGCGGTCCTGCCGGGGGGCTTCGTGATCGCCTCGCGGAAGACGTACGGACACCTCTCCGACGGCATGATCTGCGCCGAGGACGAACTCGGGCTCGGCGAGGACCACAACGGCATCATCATCTTGCCCGACGACCCTGCGCCCACGCCGGGCGAGGACGCGCTCGCCCTGCTCGGCGCGCGCGAGGTCGTGTACGAGATCGACGTGACGCCTGTCGAGGGGTACTGTCTGTCGATCCGGGGTCTCGCCCGTGAGGCCGCCCAGATCACCGGCGGGGAGTTCGTGGATCCGTACGCGGCTCCCGTGCCACCGGCGGTGGCCGCCGGGTACCCGGTCGAACTCGAGAGCGCGGACTGCCCGCTTTTTGTCGCCCTCACAGTGACCGGGGTCGACCCGGCGCGGCCCACCCCCCGCTGGCTGGCCGACCGGCTGCGCGCGATGGGGATGCGGTCGGTCTCGCTGGCGGTCGACATCACGAACTACGTCATGCTGGAGTCCGGCCAGCCGCTCCACGCCTATGACCAAACGACGCTGCGCGGGCCCATCCGGGTCCGGAAGGCGCACGCGGGCGAGCGGATTGTGACCCTCGACCACGTGGACCGGGCCTTGTCCGAGGAGGATTTGCTCATCACCGACGACTCGGGCCCCATCGGGCTGGCCGGGGTCATGGGCGGTCTTACGACCGAGCTGACGACCGCGACGACGGAGATCCTCCTGGAGGCGGCGTGGTTCACCCCGACGGTGATCGGGCGGACGTACCGGCGCCACCATCTCCCCTCCGAAGCGTCACGGCGCTTCGAGCGCGGCGTGGATTCCGGGGTGGCGTACGCCGCCGCCCGGCGGGCCGCCGAACTCCTGCGCGACCTGGCGGGGGGCGTGATCGCAGAGGCAGTGACCGTCGCCGGCGCGCCCCGCGAACTGCCGGGGTTGACCGGGTTTGACCCGGGACTGGCCGGGCGCATCCTGGGCGCGGCGGTGGCGGACGGGCAGGTGGCGGCCATTCTGCGCGCCTCCGGGGTGACCGTGGTGGAGACCGCCGACACGTTGACACTCACCCCGCCGACCTGGCGGGGTGACCTCCGGGATCCCTACGACTACATCGAGGAGGTCGGGCGCAAGCTTGGTTTCCGGTCGATCAGGCCCCGTCTGCCGGTGGCGCCGGCCGGCCGGGGGTACAGCCGGGCGCAGATCGCGCGCCGGGCGGTGCTGGACGCCGTCACGGGGGCCGGTTTCACCGAAGTCATTCCGTTGCCCTTCGTGGGTACGGACGACCTCGACCGGCTGGACCTCGCGGCGGACGATCCGCGGCGGAGTCTGGTTCGGCTGGCGAACCCCTTGTCGGAGGCCCAGCCGTACCTGCGGACGACGCTCCTGCCGGGCCTGTTCGCCTCCGTCAACCGCAACACCTCGCGCAGCCTGGAGGACCTGGCGCTCGTCGAGTGCGGGTCCGTCTTCCGGGGCCGCGACCTGGGTCCGGCGATCATGCCGGACGTGTCGAGACGGCCGAGCGAGGAGGAAATCGCGCACCTGTTTGGCGAACTGCCCGGCCAGCCCCGCCACCTCGCGGGTGTCGTCACCGGTGACTGGCTGGCGAAGAACGGGTCGGCCGCCCAGGAGCCGGCCACCTGGCGGCACGCGGTCTTCCTGGCCGAGGTGGCGGCGGGCGCGGTTGGCGCCACGCTGGTCCGCCGCCGGGCGGCGGTCGCGCCGTGGCATCCCGGCCGGTGCGCCGAACTCGGCGTGGTCGTGGAGGGCGAGTTCCGTACGCTCGGCTGGGCGGGCGAACTCCACCCGCGCGTGGTTGACGCCTGGGGTCTGCCGGCCCGGACCTGCGCCGTCGAGTGCGATCTGGACGCGCTGATCGCGGCGGCCCCGGCCGTGGGCCAGATCACCGCGCTTTCGAAGTACCCGGCGACCAAGCAGGATGTCGCGCTGGTCGTCGATGTGGCGGTACCAGCCGCGGCCGTCGAGGCGGCGCTCACGGCGGGTGCGGGGGAGCTGCTGGAGTCGGTGGCGTTGTTTGATGTCTCTACCGGCGCTCAGGGGCCGGAGGGCCAGAAGTCACTCGCGTACGGCCTGGTTTTCCGCTCCGCCGGGCGGACCCTCAAGGAGAGCGAAGCCAGCGCGGTGCGGGACCGGGCGGTGGCCGAAGCGGCGCGGGCCACCGGGGCGGTGCTGCGGTCCTAACCCCGTGCCCTGAGGCGCGAGTTGGTATATCTATGCCTTCTATGGCATACTTATGCCTATGAGTTTCACAGTAGCGGTGGCTGGGTGCACCGGGTACGCGGGCGGGGAGATCCTCCGCCTGCTGGCGGGGCACGGGGAGATCGAGATCGGGGCCGTCACGGCCCACTCCAACGCCGGGGCCCGGCTGGGGGAGGTGGTGCCGCACCTCACCACGTTGGCGGACCGGGTGGTGGCCGACACCACGCCCGCGACGCTCGCGGGCCACGACATCGTGTTCCTGGCCCTGCCGCACGGCGCGTCGGCGGAGGTGGTGGGCCACCTCGCCCCCGAGACGCTCGTCCTCGATTGCGGGGCGGATTTCCGCTTGTCGTCCGCCGAAGACTGGGCCAGGTTCTACGGGATCCCCCACGCCGGGACGTGGCCGTACGGGCTGCCGGAACTGCCCGGCCAGCGGACGGTGCTCGCGGGGGCCCGGCGCATCGCCGTCCCTGGCTGCTATCCCACCGCGGCGACGCTGGCCCTCGCGCCGGCGGTGGTGGCGGGGTGCGGCGACGCGAGCGATACCGTGGTGGTCGCCGCCTCGGGTACCTCTGGCGCGGGAAAGGCCGCCAAGCCGCACCTGCTCGGTTCCGAGGTCATGGGCTCGGCCTCGGCGTACGGCGTCGGCGGCGGGCACCGCCACGTCCCGGAGATCCTGCAGAACCTCCGCGGGCTCGGTGCCCAGGCCCCCCGCCTCAGCTTCACGCCGGTGCTCGTCCCCATGCCGCGCGGGATCCTCGCGACCTGTACCGTTCCGCTCGCCCACGACGTGAGCGAGGCGGAGGTACGAGCGGCGTACGCCGACTTCTACGCCGGCGAACCCTTCGTCTGGGTCCTGCCCGCGGGGCAGTGGCCGACGACCGGGGCCGTACTGGGATCGAACACGGTGCAGATCGGGGTGACCGTCGACCAGGCCGCCCGCCGCCTGGTGGCGGTGGCGGCCATTGACAACCTGACCAAGGGCACCGCCGGCGGGGCGGTCCAATCGATGAACCTCGCGCTCGGACTCGACGAAACAACCGGACTCACCATGAACGGAGTGGCACCATGATCAACGACACGGCCGGTGTGACGGCGGCGCGGGGGTTCCTCGCCGCCGGCGTGGCGGCGGGCATCTCGAAGCCCGGCAAGTTGGATGTGGCCCTGGTGGTCAACCAGGGGCCGGAGTTCGCGGCGGCGGCGGTCTTCACCTCGAACCGCTTCGCGGCGGCACCGGTGGAGTGGTCACGCCGGGTGGTCGCGGCGGGGACTCTCCGCGCGGTCGTCCTCAACTCGGGCGGGGCCAACGCCTGCACGGGCGAGCAGGGCGTGGCCGACGCCGCCCGGATGGCCGCCCTGGCTGCGGCGCCCCTCGGCTGTGCGCCGGACGGCGTCGCGGTCGCCTCCACGGGTCTCATCGGGGAGTGTTTGCCCATGGACCGCGTGGCGGCGGGCATCACCGCCGCGACGGCCGCTCTCTCGCCTGAGGGCGGGTCCGACGCGGCGGCGGCCATCATGACGACCGACACCGTCTCCAAGCAGGCGGCGTACGTCTCGGAGAGCGGCTGGAGCGTCGGCGGCATGGCCAAGGGTGCGGGCATGCTCGCCCCGGCCCTGGCGACGATGCTCGTCGTCATCACCACCGACGCGGTTCTGACGCCCGCCGAGGCCGATACCGCGCTGCGGGCGGCCACGCGGGTGAGCTTCGACCGGGCGGACTCCGACGGTTGCATGTCCACCAACGACACCGTCGTACTCCTGGCCAACGGTGCGAGCGGTGTCACGCCGGGGGCGGAGTTCCAGGCCGGGCTCGACGCCGTGTGTGTCTCGCTCGCCCGGCAACTGATCGCCGACGCCGAGGGCGCCGAGCACGCGATCACGGTCACCGTCGCCTCGGCAGCGACCGAGGCGGACGCCCTCGAGGTCGCCCGCAGCATCGCCCGCTCGAACCTGTTCAAGTGCGCCATCGCCGGCAATGACCCGAACTGGGGCCGCGTCCTGGCGTCGATGGGGACGACCACCGCCGCCTTCGACCCGCACGCCGTCGACGTGTCTTTCAACAAGGTGGCGGTCTTCCGGGCCGGTGCCCCCGGCACGCCCCGCGGCGAGGTTGACCTCACCCCCTTCGAGGTTCTGGTCGAGGTGGCGCTCCACGCGGGTGACGCGACGGCCGCCATCTGGACCAACGATCTCACCCACGGCTACGTCTCGGAGAACGCGGACTACTCATCATGAACAACAACACTAACTCCCTCATCGCCAAGGCGGCCACGCTCGTCGAGGCCCTGCCCTGGATCGAGAAGTACACCGGTCAGATCCTCGTCGTGAAGTACGGCGGCAACGCCATGATCGACGAGGGTCTCCAGAAAGCCTTCGCGGACGACATCGTCTTCCTGCGCCACTGCGGGGTCAAGGTGGTCGTCGTCCACGGTGGCGGCCCACAGATCACGCAGATGCTCAGCCGTCTCGGCGTCGAGACGAGCTTCGTCGGCGGCCGGCGGGTGACCACGCCGGAGGCGGTCGACGTGGTCCGCATGGTCCTCGTCGGACAGGTCGGACGCCGGATCGTCAACCTCATCAACTCCCACGGGCCGCTCGCCGTCGGCATGTCGGGCGAGGACGCGGGCCTGTTCACCGCGATCCGCGCCACGGTCGAGATCGACGGCACGGACCTCGACCTCGGCCTGGTGGGCGAGGTGGACCAGGTCAATCCCGGGGCCATCCTCGACCTCATCGAGGCGGGCCGGATCCCGGTGGTGGCGACGGTCGCCCCGGACGAGGAAGGTACGGTGTACAACATCAACGCCGACACCGCCGCCTCGGCGCTCGCAATCGCGCTCGGCGCGACCGGGCTCGTGATGCTGACCGATGTCGAGGGGTTGTACGCCGACTGGCCGGAACGGACCCAAATCGTCCCCTTCATCCACATCGACGAGCTGCGCGCGCTGCTGCCCACCCTCGACGCCGGTATGCGGCCCAAGATGGAGGCGTGCGCCGAGTCGGTGCTGGGTGGCGTGGACAGAGCCGCCGTCATCGACGGCCGCGTCGAGCACGCCGTTCTGCTCGAACTCCTCACTGACTACGGAATTGGAACGATGGTGATCAAATGACCCTGTTGGAAACCTACGACGCCAAGCTCATGAACACGTTCGGGCCGCCGCCCCTCGTCTTCACCCGGGGGGAGGGCGTCCACCTCTGGGACGAGTCGGGCCGCTGCTACCTCGACCTGTTGGCGGGCATCGCCTGCGTCGGCCTCGGGCACGCCAACCCGGTCATCGCCGACGCGCTGGCCGACCAGGCCCGGACCCTCGGCCACGTCTCCAACTTGTTCGCCACGCCGCCCCAGATCGCGCTGGCCGAGCGGCTGACCGGGCTGCTCGGCGGCGACGCGCGGGTCTTCTTCACCAACTCGGGGACGGAGTCGAACGAGGCGGCGTTCAAGCTCACCCGCCTGACCGGGCGGACGAAGGTCGTCGCCGCGGAGGGTTCCTTCCACGGGCGGACGATGGGCGCACTGGCGCTCACCGCCACCCAAAAGTACCGCGAGCCGTTCCTGCCGCTGCCGGGTGATGTCACCTGGGTGCCGTACGGCGATGCCGAGGCCCTCGCCCAGGCGGTGGACGACCAGACCGCCGCGATTGTGCTCGAACCCATCCAGGGGGAGTCCGGCGTCATCCAACCTCCGCCCGGCTACCTCGCCGCCGCCCGCCGGATCGCTGACGAGCACGACGCCCTGCTCTGGCTGGACGAGGTCCAGACGGGCATGGGGCGGACGGGGGCCTGGTTCGCCCACACCGCGGCGGGGATCCGGCCCGACATCGTGACCCTCGCCAAGGCGCTCGGCAACGGCTTCCCCCTCGGGGCGGTTCTCGCCACGGGCCGGGCCGCCGGGCTTTTCACGCCCGGTCTGCACGGGACGACGTTCGGCGGCAACGCGCTGGCCTGCCGCGTGGGGCTGACCGTCCTTGACCTGATCGAACCCCTGTTGCCGCACGTGACAGAGGTCGGAGACTGGCTGGCGGATCACCTGCGGGCGCTGCCGGGCGTCGCCGAGGTCCGCGGGCGGGGTCTCATGATCGGGATCGGTCTCGACACCCCCGTCGCGGCCGGTGTCGCGACGGCGGCCCGCGCGCACGGCATCATCCTCAACGCGCCGCGCGCGGACACCATCCGCCTCGTACCGCCCCTCATCCTGACGGCGGCGGACGTGGCACCGCTGCTCGAGGTGTGGCCGACGCTGGTCGCGGAGGCGCGTCGTGGCTGAACCTCTCACCCGGACCCAGCGTCAGGCGGCGATCTCCGACCTGATCTCGCGCGGCCTGGTCACCTCCCAGTCGCAGCTCAAGACCATGCTCGCCGAGCAGGGCCTGGTGGTCACCCAGCCGACGCTCAGCAAGGACCTGGCCGAGATCGGCGCGATCCGCGTCCGCAGCGCGGAGGGCGGCCTCGTCTACACCCTGTCCGACGAGACGGGTATCCCTGGCGCCACCCTCGACCGGCTCTGTGCCGACATGCTGGTGTCCGCCGAAGCCAGCGGCAACCTCGTGGTCGTCCACACGCCACCGGGCGGGGCGCAGTACTTTGCCATGGGGCTCGACAAGGCGGGCTGGGACACTGTACTCGGCTGCGTGGCGGGCGACGACACCGTGCTCGTGATCACACAGAGCCCGGTGGCGAGCGGGCGCGTGGTCGCCCAGTTACGATCATTCGCCACGGCGGGACGGGGGGACTCATGACCGCCGGAGTGTTGTGGGGCGGCCGCTTCGAGGCCGGGCCGTCTGCCGTCATGTTCGCGTTGTCGCAGTCGACGCAGTTCGACTTCCGGCTCGCGGGGCTGGACCTCCAAGGCTCGCGGGCGCACGCCCACGCCCTGCGGGCGGCGGGGTTGTTGAGCGAGGCGGAGGCGACGGCCCTGGTGGCCGGGATCGACGAACTCGCCCGACGGGTCGCGGCGGGGGAGTTCCGGCCGCTCGAGACCGACGAGGACGTCCACGGCGCGCTGGAACGGGGGCTCACGGAGCTCCTCGGGCCGGAGTTGGCGGGGCGTCTGCGGGCCGGGCGGTCGCGCAACGACCAGATCGCCACGCTCATCCGGTTGTACCTCCGCGAGGCGGTGGACGCCCTGGCGGCCGATCTGGGGGGCTTGGTCGACGCGCTGGCGGATCAGGCCGAGGCACACCTCGGCGTCCCCATGCCGGGCCGGACCCACATGCAGATCGCCCAGCCGGTCCTGCTGAGCCACCACCTGCTCGCCCACGCCTGGCCGTTGGTGCGCGACCTGGATCGGCTCGACGGTCTTCGCTCCCGTCTCGCCTTGTCACCCTACGGATCGGCGGCCTTGGGGGGTACGACGCTGGGCCTCGACCCCACCCTCGTCGCCCACGAACTGGGCTTCGCGGGCAGTGTCCAGAACTCGATTGACGGGACCTCGTCGCGCGACCTCGTGGCCGAGGCGGCGTACATCACCGCCCAGATCGGGGTTGACCTGAGCCGCTTGGCCGAGGACGTGATCTTCTGGTGCACGCCGGAGGCGGGGTACGCCCGTCTCGACGACGCCTGGTCGACCGGCTCGTCCATCATGCCGCAGAAGAAGAACCCGGACGTCGCCGAATTGGCCCGGGGTAAGGCCGGACGGTTGATCGGTAACCTCGCCGGGCTGCTGACGACGCTCAAGGGGCTGCCGCTCGCGTACGACCGCGACCTGCAGGAGGACAAGGAACCCATCTTCGACTCCCTTGACCAGCTCGCGATCTTGCTGCCCGCCATGACCGGTCTCGTCGCGACCCTGCGGTTCGACACCGCCCGTCTGGAGCAGTGCGCGTCCGCCGGGTTCGCGCTGGCGACCGACATGGCCGACTGGCTGGTCCGCCGCCACGTCCCGTTCGCCGAGGCCCACGAGATTGCCGGGGCGGCGGTCCGGTTCTGCGAGGCCCACGGGCTCGGGCTAGACCAGTTGTCGGACGGCCAGTTGGCGGAGATCTCGCCGGCACTCACCCCGGAGGTACGGGCGGTGCTCACCGTCCGCGGCGCCATCGAGGCCCGCGACGGCGTGGGGGGTACGAGCCCCGTCCGCGTCCGCGAGCAACTCGCGGCGCTCAAGGCCATTCGGTAAAGTTGACCCCCGTGAGCTTGTATGACGACCTGATGTGGCGGGGGCTGATCGCCCACTCAACCGATCCTGACGCGTTGCGCCACGACCTGGACCACGGCTCGATCACGTTCTACGTCGGCTTCGACCCGACCGCGCCGAGCCTGCACATGGGCAACCTGCTCCAGCTCATCACGGTCCGCCGCCTCCAGGACGCGGGGCACCGCCCGATCCTGCTCGTCGGCGGTTCGACCGGGCTGATCGGTGACCCCCGTCAGACTTCCGAGCGCAACCTCAACCCGGTCGAGGTCGTCCACGAATGGGTGGAACGCATCCGGTCGCAGGTGGTCCGGTTCGTCAGCTACGACGGGTCCAACGCGGCCATCATCGCCAACAACTATGACTGGACCTGCGGGTTGTCGACTCTCGATTTCCTGCGTGACATCGGAAAACACTTCTCCGTCAACCGGATGCTCGACCGCGAGGTCGTGAAGACCCGGCTGGAGTCGGGCATCTCGTACACCGAGTTCTCGTACGTCCTCCTGCAGTCGCTCGACTATCTGGAACTCCACCGGCGCTACGGCGCCACCCTGCAGACCGGCGGCTCCGACCAGTGGGGCAACATCACGGCGGGCGCCGAGCTGATCCGGCGGGTGACGGGTGACAAGGTGCACGCCCTCTCGACACCGCTCGTCACTAAGGCCGACGGGACGAAGTACGGCAAGACCGAGACCGGTACCGTGTGGCTCGACCCGGCCATGACGTCGCCGTACGCCTTCCACCAGTTCTTCCTGGGGGCGGAGGACTCGATGGTGGGGACGTACCTCCGGCTCTTCACCCGGCGCAGCCACGAGGAGATCGCCGACCTCGAACGGCTGACGGAGGAGAGCCCGCATCTGCGGGCGGCCCAGCGGGCCCTGGCCGACGACCTGACGGACCTAGTCCACTCGGTCGCCCAGCGGCAGGCGGCCGAGGCGGCGGCCAAGGCGATTTTCGGGCAGGGTGACCTGCGCGAGCTGGGGGCCGACACCCTGGGCGCGGTCGTGGCCGAACTCCCGTCCGCGACGTGGGCGGGCCTGGGGGAGCGGACGATCCTCGACGCGTTGGCCGACTCCGGGGTCGTCGCCTCGCGGGGGGCCGCCAAGCGGGCCGTCGCCGAGGGGGGCGCGTACCTCAACAACGAACGGGTACTAGACCCCGACCGCCGTCTTGACCCGGCCGACCTGCTTGCCGGCTCGGCCCTGATCGTCCGCCGGGGCAAGAAGACCGTGGGGGCCGTCACCGTGTCGTGACGCGGCTGAGAGGCGAAGTCTCAACGGTCGCCTGTTTGCGCGCTAGAATCGTCACATACCGAAGGGAAGGAGGAGTCATGGCACTCACTGAGGCCGAGCAGAAGCTCCTGGCTGAACTTGAGGCGACGCTGACTGCTCAGGATCCTAAACTCGCCAGCAAACTCACCCAACCACATCGGCGTGTGCACCCTAGTCAGGCTATCGGTGGTGTTCTCGGCTTCCTCGTCGGCATGGCGGCGCTCGTCGTCGGTATCGGAATGGGCGCGTTCTGGTGGATCTCGATTGTCGGTTTCGTGGTGATGTTGGCGTCGGTGATCCTCGTGATGTCCGCGTGGAACGGGTTGCCGGGACAAGGCAAGACGTCTCCGGCGGCGGTGCCGCAGGCACCCAAGGCGCCGGTTGAGTCGATGATGGACAAACTGGAGCGGCGGTGGCGGGACCGTCAGGAGCAGTGACGGTTTTTTGTTGACAAACTGTTGCCGTTGACCAACTATTACTACTGTTCTGCGGGCTGCTCGTTGGTTCGCTGACTCGGCCTGCCTCGCCAGCGCCTCCCCATGCGTCCTCGGATTGTCTTTCTCGGGGACCGGAGGTCCCCGGACAATCCTGCGGGCATGGGTCCCCTCCGACGGGCGCGGCCGGGTTTCCTCCCGTGGTCGTGTTCCTGCCCGGGTTACCACTTTTTGCGCGTCCCGGGTTTATCGGCGTACGGGGCAGTCTCGTTTTCTCAGTTCCCTGCTTGGGGGCTGACGGGCGTTGGTCCCCAGTCGTACGCTGATCCGAGGTGAGCGCCTGGGGAACCGCTGATCTACCATGTGTCGCCCACCCTCGCTTCGCTCGCCCGCCGGACGCCCAACTGACGACACAGCGTAAATCAGCACCTCCCTAGCACCCGGAAGCGGTCGGTGGCCATGGTGGGCTACGGGGGCCAGTCTCCATGACTTCGCACCCTTGCTGTTTTGTGGGGATGCGGGACGCGTGTGCGAACTTGTGTCGCTTGTCCCGGTCAAAATGGCGACATGGTTTCACACCTTTGCCTATCACGTTCGCGCTGGCGGCTCTGGTGCGAAGGTGTGTCGTCATGCCGCGGTGTTCCCTCGTGGTGGGGCGGGGGTGGGGGTGTACCCCCGGCCGGGACGGGGAGGGGGCCGGAAAACTCATCGGTCGGGGGGGCGTCCGGGGGTGATTTTCCCATTTGGTGGGGGAAAGTGGGGGAACGCTGGACTTAGGTGGGTGAAAGTCCCTATAGTAATCGCATAGAAAACCTTCGATCAGGGCAGAGGATGCGAGATGAGTCAGATGCGCGGGATGTGGACTCCCAAGCTCGACGACAAGTCGCGCTTGACCCTGCCCGCGAAGTACCGGACGACGCTCACCGACGAGGTGACGGTCGTGTGTGACCAGGAGCACTGCCTGTCGATCTACGCCCGCGAGGTTTTGGACGCGCAGATGGAGAAGATCAACGCGGAGCCGGTGACCCGGCGGGAGGCGCGGGAGTACCAGCGCTGGGCCCAGTACCGGGCGGAGGATGCGGCGCCTGACAAGCAGGGACGGGTCACGATCTCCCCGCTGCAGCGCGCCTGGGCCAAGCTGGACCGCGACGTGGTCGTGATCGGGGCCGGCCTGCGCCTTGAGGTGTGGAACCCCGACGTTTGGGCCGAATACTCCGGGGCCCTCGACGACAAGTTCGCCGACTTCGACGGCGAGATCGTCCCGAGGAGTTGACATGGCAACCACGCACACCCACGTCCCCGTCATGAGCGGGGAGATTCTCGACGCGCTGGCGGCGCCGCTTGGTCGCCCGCAGGCGCTGGCGGTGGACGCCACCCTTGGGCTGGGCGGCCACACCGCGGCACTGCTGGAACGTTACCCCGGTCTACGCCTGATCGGCATCGACCGCGACCCGCAGGCACTCGCGGCGGCGCGGGAGCGCCTCGCGCCGTACGCCAGCCGGGTCGAGTTCCACGAGGCGACGTACGACCAACTCGGAAGCATCCTGGCCGGCCGGCGTCCGGCGGCGGTTCTGTTCGACCTCGGGCTGTCCTCGCTGCAGATCGACTCGCCGGAGCGCGGGTTCGCGTACGCCGCGGACGCACCGCTCAGTATGCGGATGGATGGTGACGACACGCGGCTGACCGCGGCGGATGTCGTCGGTACCTACACCGCGGACGAGCTCAGGCGGATCTTCCGGACGTACGGCGATGAACCGCACGCGGCGCGGATCGCCCGCGCGATCATCGAGGCCCGGGAGCGGGCGCCCCTCACGACCTCGGCCCAGCTGGTCGCCGTCGTGGTGGCCGCCGTACCCGCCGGGGGTCGGACCGGTCACCCGGCGAAACGCGTCTTCCAGGCCCTCCGGGTCGAGGTCAACGACGAGCGGGGCTCGCTCGAGCGCGCCCTGCCGCAGGCGCGCGACGCCCTGGCCCTCGGCGGGCGGCTCGCCGTCCTCAGCTACCACTCCGGCGAGGATCGCTTCGTCAAGCGGCTCTTTGCCGACGCGGCGACCGACCAGGTCCCGCCCGGGCTGGCCGTCGTACCCGCCCAACTGGAGGCCCGTTTCCGGCTTGTCGGTCGTGGTGCCCTCCAACCTGGAAGCGACGAGATCGCCCGCAACCCCCGCTCGCAGTCCGCCCGGTTGCGAGTCATTGAACGAGTGAAGGAGGCCTGATGAGCGCGCTTGAAGCCGGCGTTCTGCCGGCGGCACCCAGGACCAGTCTGAACCCGGTGGCAGCGCCCGACCGGTCACCCGTGTTCAGAGGGGTATTCCCACTCGTGATTCTCGCCCTGCTCGCGGTGGCGATGGTCGGGCACCTCGTACTCCAGACCAAGATTCAGGAGCAGGCGTTCGAACTGGGCTCCCTCCAATCACAAACTGAACGCCTGGCCGCGAGCCAAGCGATCCTCACGGCCACGTTGGACAAGAAGACCACGCCGCAACAGTTGGCGTACGAGGCTGCCCAACTGGGCATGGTGGCCGACCCGTACGCGACGTACCTCGTCTTGCCGACAGGCCAGGTCACGGGGACGAACCAGGCTGTCCGGGGCAACGAGGTACCGGTCATTTCGGCGGCGCCCGTGATTGGTCCGCCCGCGGATCCGGTCCCCCCGGCCGAAGCCCCCGTGGCCGAAGCGCCCGTGGCCGAAGCACCAGTCGCCGAGGTCCCACCCGCCGACCCCCAGCCTGAAGCGGCACCCGTGGAGGCTCAGCCATGATGAACCGCCGTCAACCGCACGGGTCCTCCCGCCGGCCCCGCCCGTTACCGCGGCTCCTCCAGGTCAAGGTCGCCGCGCCCAGGCGGCGGATCATGGGCCTGCTCGTCGTGTTCGTCGGCCTGGCCGTCATTCTCGCGGGTCGTTGCCTCTACGTGCAGGGGCTCGACCTGGCCGGGAACGCCGCCCAGGCGCTCATGCCGGGCACGTACACGATCCCGGCCGCGCGGGGGACGATCACCGACCGCAACGGCCAAGTCATGGCCGAGTCCGTCCCCGCGGTGAACATCACCGCCGACCCCACGATTGTCGCCACCAATGGTCTGGCCGAGGAGTCGATGTCGAAGAAGAACAAGCTGAAAGCCCAGGCGGCCCCCGGGATCATCGCGGGCGTCCTCCAGGTGTACCTGGGCGGCGACTTCCAGACGTACTACGACAAGCTGACCACGACCACGACCGACGCGGGCGACGTGATCCGGTACACCATGCTCGCCCGGACCGTCCTGAACTCGGTCGACTTGCAGATCACCGATTACCTGGGGGGGCTGGGGTACGTTGGCCTGTTCCGCGAGCAGGCGCCGGTCCGGAACTATCCGAACGGTACGACGGCGGCGAACGTTCTCGGGTTCATGACCTACAGCGATGATCTGGAGAAGGCCAAAAAGTACCCCTGGACGGGTGGCGAGGGGCTCGAGTACGCCCTGAACACGGGGCTGACCGGCGTCGACGGGGAGGAGGTGTACGAGTCCAGCCCGTACGGCCGGATCCCGACGGGGACATCGGTCGTGAAGACCGCCTCGCAGGGGGTC
>JAIRVA010000309.1 GCA_031254155.1 Propionibacteriaceae bacterium | reverse complement strand
TCCGGGCACTCCGCCTTACCAGGCATCCCGCCCCGAAACCGCCACCTGCACCATTTACTACCGACCGTGTCCTTACCGCCCCCGCAGCGCCGACCGGGCGCCTTTCATCGACGGCATGGGTCCCTTGGGGATGGGCATCCGGGGGCGGGCGCCGTCGAGGGCCTTGAGGCGGGCGGCGATCTCGGTCACCCGCGTACCCTCGATCGCCTTCGGCAGCTTCTTGATGTGGCCTTCAAGCTTGTTGAGTGGCACCTGGTTGGCAGCGGTACCCAGGAGGATCTGGGTGACCGGGACGTTGTACTTGACCGCCTCGTGCCGCTTGGCCTCAGCCGTGAGCATTTCGCGCACCCGGCCCGGCTGGCCCTCTCCGATGAGGACGATCCCGGCGGGGCCGATCACGCGGTGCACCACGTTCTGGTACCGGTCCACGGTGATGACGGGGTGCTTGACCCACTTCTTGTTCAGCTGGTTGAGCGCCACCTCCGCCGAGCCGGGCTGGCCGTCAAACCGCTTGTACATGGCGATTTTGGCCCGCCACGCCAGGACGTACATCATGGCCAGGACGCCGAACAGGACACCGAAGACCGCCCACATGTACCACGGCCCGACGACGATGGCCAAGACCACCGCGATGGCCGCGACCAGGACGAACGCTCCTAGCATCAGCGGCAGGGCCGGCTTGTCGTACTCCGTGGTGACCTTGAAAGTCTCCACCATCTGCTTCACCCGGCCCCAGTCCTTGGGGTCGTTCGACGTCTTCTTCCGCAGCTTCTCCGCCTGCGCCGCGGCCTTCTGCTCCGCGGCAAGCTGCTTGGCTCGTTCGCTGGCCATGATCCTCCGATTCCTGCGCCCGTACGATTGCCGCACTAGTCTACGCGATCAGCCCGCACGAGTACGCCGCCGCCGGTCGAGCGGACCAACGGACGACGGACGGATCGCGTACGGACAACCGACGGGCGGTAGTCCGTACGTACGTACGGACGCCTCAGAACTCGGCGCCGAAGTCGCCGGCCTCCAGACGGGCCTTGACCGTACTGAGGAAGCGAGCCGCGTCGGCCCCGTCGACGAGCCGGTGGTCGTACGACATCGACAGATACATCATGTCGCACACCGCGATGATCTCGCCCAGCCTCGGGTCGTCGACGACGACGGGCCGGCGGACGATCGCGCCCGTCCCCAGGATCGCCACCTGCGGCTGGTTGATGATCGGGGTGTCGAACAGCGTCCCCGCCGAACCATAGTTCGTGATCGTGAACGTCCCGCCGCCCAACTCGTCCGGCGTCACCTGGTTGGCCCGCGTCCGGCTGCTGAGGTCGGCGATCTTCTTCGCCAGGCCGGTGATGGAAAGCTCGTCGGCGTGACGGATGACGGGTACGAGGAGGCCGCGCGGGGTGTCGACCGCGATACCGAGATGCTCGCCGTCGGGGTAGATGATCTCGCCCGCCTCGGTGTCGATGGCCGCGTTGACCTTGGGGTACGCCTTGAGCGCCTCGACGGCGGCCTTGGCGATGAAGGGGAGGTACGTGAGGGAGATGCCCTCGCGCGCCTTGAAATCGTTCTTGACCTGGGCCCGCAGCCGGGCGACGCGCGAGAGGTCGACCTCGACGGTCGCCGTCAGCTGGGCGGAGACCTGCAGGGATTCGACCATGCGCCGGGCGATGGTCGCGCGCAGTCGCGTGATCTTCTCCCGCGTACCGGCAGTGCCCGGCCGGCTCGCGGCGGGCGCGGGTACCGGGGCGCTTGGCTGGCTCGCGGGCACGGGCGGTACGGGGGCCGCCGGTACGGGGACCGGGGCCGGGACAGCGAGCGGGGCGGGGGCCGCGGGGCCACCCGGCAGCGGGGCGGCCTGGGGCGGTGCGACGAGAGCGGGGGCCCCGGCCCCGCCGGCCGCCTCAAGGACATCCTGCTTACGGATCCGTCCGCCCACGCCCGAGCCGGCGACGGCGGCGAGGTCGACCCCGCTCTGGTCGGCGATCTTGCGGACGAGCGGCGTCACGTACGGTGCCGCGCCGACCGGGGCCGGGAGATCACGAGGGGCGACGGGGGAGTACGCCGACGACGGCGTCGGAGCCGGCCCGGCCGGGGCGGCGGGTGGGGCCGGCGGCTGGGGGGCGGGGAAGCCTGGTCCGCCGGGGACCGCGGCCGGCGGCGTGGCGGACGCGGCGGTGGTGAAGACTGGTGCAGCCGGGAACCTCGGCGCACTCAGCGGTTCGGGGGCCGGCGGCGCCGCGGGTACGGGGCTGGCGAAGGCGGGGGCACCCGGCGCGGGTGGCGCAAACGGTGCGGGCGGGGCCGGGGTGGCAGCGAAGGTGGGCGGCGGGCCGTACGTGGGTGGCGGGCCGAAGGCCGGGGTGGCCGCGAACGACGGGGCCGTGATCGGCTCCGGGGCCGACGATGGCGCCCAGGTCGACCCCGCTTGGATCCACCCGCTCGGGTCCGGTACCGGTTCGGCCGCGGCGGGGGCCGGCTCGGCGGGTACCGCGGGCGCGGCCGCCTCCGTGGGCTCACCGATGACGGCGAGCACGCCGCCTACGCCCACGGTCTCGTCCTCGTGGACCCGGATTTCGAGCACGACTCCAGCCACGGGTGAGGGGACCTCAGTGTCGACCTTGTCGGTACTGACCTCCACCAGCGGTTCATCCCGTTCGACGGTCTCGCCGACGGCTTTGAGCCAGCGTGAGACCGTACCCTCGGTCACAGATTCGCCCAACGCGGGCAGGGTCACTTCGTGGGACATGGGAACTCCTTCGGTTGCCGTTGGGGAACCACCACCAACCTGTGCGGCGCGCGCCCCGCGCCGGGGACCTGATCGGCCGTTGGTTCCGTAACGATAGCCTACCCCGCGGAGGGCAAAGCGTCACCCCATTTTCGTACTCATCGGCCCGTGCGCTGAGGCAGGGCAGTTAGTATCATGGTGAGTACGCGGGTTTTGTCATCAAGGAGGCACCATGTCGATCCCATCCACCACCCCGGTCGCGCCTGATCCGGCTCCGTCGGCCGGACCCGTCGTACCCCCGGTGTCGTACCCCAGCAAGACCAAGCGGATCATCAGCGAGAAGAAAGCCCCGTCGATCCCCGGCCTGTTGGGCCTGCTGATCCTGTTGGCCATCGTGGCCTACGGGATCTGGAGCATCTACGCCGGCATCGCGGCCGGCCAGGGGGCGGGCGACGTCAACACCGCGGGGATCATCATCGGCGTGATCCTGCTCGTGGTCGCCTTCCTGTTCCAGTCGGCGTTCACAATCGTCCAGCCGGGGCAGACGAAGGTGCTGCAGTTCCTCGGCAACTACGTCGGTACGATCCGGTCGACCGGCCTGCGGATGACGTACCCCTTCACCACCAAGCGCCAGGTCTCGGTCAAGGTACGCAATTTCGAGACCCGCGAGATCAAGGTCAACGACTCCCAGGGTAACCCGGTGGTCATCGCGGCGATCATCGTCTGGCAGGTCCAGGACACGGCCCAGTCGGTGTTCCAGGTGGAGTTCTACGAGCAGTTCGTCCAGGTCCAGTCCGAGGCGGCGCTGCGGCACATCGCGACGATTCACCCGTACGACAACGGCGAGGCGGGCGAGGCGACCCTGCGGGGCGCGACTGACCAGGTGGCCGCCGAGCTGGCGCACGAGGTCGAGGAGCGGGTGTCCGTGGCGGGGGTCGACATCCTGGAGACGCGGATCTCCTCGCTGTCGTACGCGCCCGAGATCGCGTCGGCCATGTTGCAGCGCCAGCAGGCGCAGGCCGTCCTGGCCGCGCGGGCCAAGATCGTCGAGGGGGCCGTGACCATGGTCGAGTCCGCCCTGTCGCGCATCGAGAACGAGGACATTGTCCACATGGACGACGACCGCAAGGCGGCCATGGTCGCCAATCTGCTCGTCGTCCTGTGCTCCGACTCCCGCGCCATGCCGACCGTCAACACGGGCATGTGATGGATCCGACGAAGCCCAACGGGGCGGCGATACTGGAGTTCATTGCGTCCTGGCCGGGTGGTGCGTTCGACGATGACTTTGATGAAGTGCTCGAGTCATTCCGGGAACCGAACCCGCGTGATGAGGAGCGGATGGCCTGGCTCGACGACTATCTCGCAGTTGATGGCGACTCGCCATTTGAAGCGGAATCTGATAATCTGATCCCATGACGCAGACGCTAGTCCGGCCGACCGTTCTCACGGCGACGGAGGCCAGTCGGAACTTTGCCGCCGTGGTGGAACGCGCCAAACTTGGCGAGAGCTTTGCCGTGACAAAGAGTGGGGTCGAGGTGGCGCGGATCGTACCCCCCGAGGAGTCCAAACCTAATGGTGCGGCACTGCGGGAGATCATCGAGTCCTGGCCCGGTGACAGTGAAGGGTTCACCGACGAAATCTTGGCGGTCATCGAGTCCTTCCATGAACCAAATCCTCGCGATCAGGAGCGGATGGCATGGATCGACGATTACTTGTAGACACGGGGGTGTTGGTCGACATTGAGCGGGCTCTGGTGGATCCGGCGACGGTCGATTTTGACGACGATGTACGTATGTCCATCGTTTCATTGTCGGAGTACATGGTCGGTATTGCCCTCGCGCAGCCGGTGTACCGTCCACGTATGCAGCAGTTGCTCGACCGTGTTCTTCGCGCCGTCCCCGTAGTGCCGTACGACGAGGAGATCCAGCCGACTCACGTCGAGTTGTTGGCCTGGACGCGCCGACACGGCTGCCCGCGCGCACAACATGACCTCATCATCGCCGCCACAGCGGTCGCCACTGGGCGCATACTGGTCACGACCGACCATAAGGCCCGGTTTGACGGTCTCCCCGGCCTTGAGGTGACGTACGTGAGGTAGTCCGGGGCGAACGACACTAGGGGCTAACCTTGACTGCATGGAGCAGCCCTTTCACCCCGCGGACTGGGACCAGGTCCCCGGCTTCGATTTCACCGACATCACGTACCACCGCGCCTGCCACGTCCCCGCCGTCCGGGTCGCGATCAACCGGCCCGAGGTCCGCAACGCCTTCCGCCCCCAGACGGTTGACGAGTTGTACATTGCCCTTGACCACGCCCGCCAGAGCGCCGACGTGGCGTGTGTCCTGCTGACCGGCAACGGCCCGAGCCCCAAGGACGGCGGCTGGGCCTTCTGCTCGGGCGGCGACCAGCGGGTCCGGGGGCGTGAGGGCTACGAGTACGACGACCCGCCGGCTGACCAGGGGGAGCGCCCGGATGCCCGTACCCGCGCCGCCCGGCTCGGGCGGCTCCACATCCTGGAGGTCCAGCGGCTCATCCGCTTCATGCCGAAACCCGTGATCGCCCTAGTGGGTGGCTGGGCGGCCGGTGGCGGGCACAGCCTGCACGTCGTCTGCGACCTGACCCTCGCCTCCCGCGAGCACGCCCGCTTCAAGCAGACCGACGCCGACGTGGGCTCGTTCGACGCCGGTTTCGGCTCCGCGTACCTCGCCCGGCAGATCGGCCAGAAGTTTGCCCGCGAGATCTTCTTCCTCGGCGAGACGTACGACGCGGAACGGGCCTACCACATGGGTACCGTCAACGCCGTCGTCCCCCACGCCGACCTCGAGACCACCGGCCTCGACTGGGCCGCCGCCATCGCCGCCAAGTCGCCGACCGCGATCCGGATGCTGAAGTACGCCTTCAACGCGATCGACGACGGCCTCATCGGCCAACAGTTGTTCGCCGGTGAGACGACCCGTCTGGCGTACATGACCCCCGAGGCCCGCGAGGGCCGCGACGCCTTCCTGGAGAAGCGCCCGCCCGACTGGTCCGACTATCCGTACTACTACTGAGACCAGACAAGACGCACAGACTACAACCATGGTCTGATACCCGCCCGTAGGGGCCGATTTTCGCTCAGCGCGGAGCGGGAAAAGTGCCGCGAGGGGCTAACGTAGACTAGTATCGTCTTGGACCGGTACGTCGCGATATCGTGCTGCGCGCGAAACGGTAGCTGGTCCAAAAACGTGACTCACACGAAGGACAACGAGATGAATCTCTACGCACCTCTGGTCGGGTTGCTCGCGCTCTCGGCGGGGTTCATGGCGATCGCGATCGTGCTCAGCAAGATCGTCGGCCCGGCCCGCCGGAACCGGGCGAAACTCGAGGCGTACGAGTGCGGCATTGAGCCGACCCCGCAGCCCAAGGACGGCGGGCGGATCCCGGTCAAGTACTACATCACCGCCATGTTGTACATTGTCTTCGACATCGAGATCGTCTTCCTGTACCCTTGGGCGGTCAACTACCAGAAGATGGGTACGTTTGCCCTGGTCGAGATGGTGTTGTTCATTGTGACGGTCTTCATCGCCTACATGTACGTGTTCCGCCGCGGCGGCCTGAACTGGGATTGAGGAAAAATGGGCATTGAGGACAAGCTTCCCGGGGTCCTGCTCGGTACCGTCGAGGGTGTCTTCGGCTGGCTCCGCCAGGCGTCGTTCTGGCCGGCGACCATGGGCCTCGCCTGTTGCGCGATCGAGATGATGGCGTTCGGCGCCCCGCGCTTCGACTCGGGCCGCTGGGGCCAGGAGGTCTTCCGCGCCTCGCCGCGCCAGGCTGACCTCATGATCGTCTCCGGCCGCGTGTCGCAGAAGATGGCGCCGGTCATCCGCCAGGTGTACGACCAGATGCCCGAGCCCAAATGGGTGCTGTCGATGGGCGCCTGCGCCTCGTCCGGCGGCCTGTTCAACAACTACGCCGTCGTCCAGGGTTGCGACCACTTCCTGCCCGTCGACATCTACGTCCCCGGCTGCCCGCCGCGCCCGGACATGCTCATCGACGCCATCTTCAAGCTGAAGAAGGGCGAAGTCCAGCACAACCCCGCCGGCAAGCACATTGAGGCCCAGGCCCGCGCGGCCGAGGCACAGGCACTGGGCGCCCCCAGTACGTTGGAGATGAAGGAGCTGACGCGATGACCGAGACTCCATTCGCACCCATCGCCACCCGCAAGGGGATGTGGGGGTCCGGTTCTGGCGATGTCAGCGGGTTCGGCGGGATTTCGCGCCCGGTGGTCCGGCATCGGCGCGACGTACGTCCGTACGGCGGCTGGTTCGACGAGGTGGCCGACCAGCTGTTGGCCCTCGTCCCCGGGCTGCCCGACGAGTTCGACACCCGGCTGGGTGAGCTGACAGCGTACGTCCCGCGGGAGTGCCTGCTCGCGGTGGTCCGGGCGGCGCGCGACGACGCCCGCCTCCGCTTCGAGGTGTGTACGTCGGTGAACGGCGTCCATTATCCCGACGAGGCGGGTGAGGAACTGCACGTCGTCTATCACCTGCTCTCCATGACCCACAACCGCCGGCTCCGGCTCGAGGTCGCCGTCAGTGAGGACGACCCGGTCATCGAGTCGGTGACCAGCGTGTACCCCCACGCCAACTGGCACGAGCGCGAGACCTGGGACATGTTCGGCATCGAGTTCGCCCACCACCCCGGGCTCACCCGCATCCTGATGCCCGACGACTGGGAGGGCCACCCCCAGCGCAAGGATTACCCGCTGGGCGGGATCCCGGTTGAGTTCAAGGGTGCCGAGACACCCCCGCCAGATGAGAGGAGGTCGTACTGATGGCCACCAAGAAGCCCGGTGCTCCCGTGCCTAAGCGCGCGGCCGCCGACGAGCCCGCCACGACCCTGCGGGCCATGGGCCAAGCGGAGTCGGCGGTACGCGAGGACGTCGTCGTACCGGAGCCGGTGACGGGGGCACCCGTCACGGCGGCACCCGTCGCACCCCCGCCTGCCGACGAGCCGGCCCCCGCCGCTCCCGGGGTACCCCCCGTGGAAGCGGAGCCGGTCTCCGCCGACCCGGCCGCGGACGTACCCCCGGTCCCCGCCGCGGATGTCCCGGCAACGGACGATGTCCCCGCCGGAGCCGCCGCCGCCCAACCCCCCAGTGCGGGGGCTCCCGACGAACCCGTACCGGCTCCCGACGTGACGCCCGACTTCGTACCGGCCTCAGCCGACAACGAACCGGCACCGTCTCTCCCCGCCCCCGAGGTCCTCGACGCCCCCGTCCCCGCGCCAGCCGACCCCCCCGACGCTGGGCGAGCACCGGGCGAGCATGCTCACCACGCCGAGGTCGCGACCAGAGCGGAGAAAGCGCCCACGGAGTACCTCCTCCTGGGCGGTGATTTCGACGAGGTCGTGGCCGCGCAGCGGGCGAAGGGTGACGAGACGGTGGTCATCAACATGGGCCCCCAGCACCCGTCGACCCACGGCGTGCTCCGCCTGGAGGTCGAACTGGACGGCGAGCAGGTCACCTCGGTCCGCCCCGGCATCGGCTTCCTGCACACCGGCATCGAGAAGTCCCTGGAGTACCGTACGTGGTCCCAGGGTTCCGCGTTCGTCACCCGCATGGATTACATCATGCCGATGTTCAACGAGGCGACGTACTGTCTGGCCGTCGAGAAACTCGCGGGCATCGAGGTCCCCGAGCGCGCGAGCATCCTGCGCGTCCTCGTCATGGAACTCAACCGCATCGCCTCGCACCTCGTCGCGATCGGGACGGGCGGCATGGAGATCGGCGCGCTCACGGTCATGACAGTCGGCTTCCGCGAGCGGGAGATGATCCTCGACTTCTTCGAGTCGCTGTGCGGTACGCGGATGAACCACGCGTACATCCGCCCGGGCGGGGTCTCCATCGACCTGCCCGACAACGGTCTCGCCCGGCTTAGGACCGTCATCGAATGGCTGCACAAGCACCTCCCGGAGTACGCCGGCTTCTGCAACGCCAACCCCATCTTCAAGGCCCGGATGTCCGGCATCGCCACGATGACCCTCGCCCAGGCCATGTCGCAGGGCGTCACGGGCCCGCCGCTCCGCGCGACCGGTTACCCCTGGGATCTGCGCAAGAAGCAGCCCTACTGCGGGTACGAAGACTACGACTTCGACGTCATCACCTGGGACACCTGTGATGCGTACGGCCGCTTCCGCGTCCGCCTGTCGGAGATGTGGGAGTCGCTGAAGATCGTGGAACAGTGCTACGACAAGCTCGAAAAGACGGCGGGCCAGCCGCACATGACGACCGACCCGAAGGTCGCCATGCCCGGCACGCTGAGCCTCGGCCCCGACGGCCAGGGCCAGTCGCTCACCCACGTCAAGCACATCATGGGCGAGTCCATGGAAGGGCTGATCCACCACTTCAAGATGGTGACCGAGGGCTTCCGGGTCCCGGCCGGCCAGGCGTACCAGGCGATCGAGTCGCCGAAGGGCGAGCTGGCCTGCCACGTGGTCTCGGACGGGGGTACGCGCCCGTACCGCGTCCACTTCCGCGATCCGGGCTTCCACCACCTGCAATCCGTACCCCTGCTCACCGAAGGCGGCATGATGAGTGACATAGTGGTGGCCCTGGCGAGCCTCGACCCGGTCTTGGGAGGGGTGGACCGATGAGCCATTTCCAGTCCTATTTTCCTGACACCGGGTCGGTCGACATGACCGACCGGACCTCGGCCCTGGACAAGAGCCATATCGAGCGCCTGACGGCGATGGCCGACCGGTACCCCGAGCGGCGCTCGGCCCTGCTGCCGATGCTCCACTACGTGCAGGCGGTCGACGGCCGCGTCTCGCCCGTGGGTATCGAAATCTGCGCCGAGATCGTGGGCGCGACGTCGGCGGAGGTCTCGGGCGTGGCGACGTTCTACACCCAGTTCCGCCGCCGGGCGGGCGGCAAGCACCACATCGGGATCTGTACGACGGCGCTCTGCGCGGTCATGGGCGGCGACGCGCTCGTCGAGACGGTCGAACGCAAGCTCGGCATCCAGGCGGACGAAACGACGCCCGACGGGTTGTTCACCCTGGAACGCATCGAGTGCAACGCGGCCTGCGACTTCGCGCCGGTCATGATGGTCAACTGGGAGTTCATGGACAACATGACCCCTGACAAGGCCGAACAACTCCTGGACGACCTCGCCGCCGGGCGGGTGGTCCACTCGACCCGCGGGCCGGAGATCACGTCGTGGGCCGATACCGAGGCCGTCCTCGCCGGGTTGGACGATGGCCGTGCGGACGAGGGCCCCTCGGCCGGCGGACCGTCGCTGGAGGGGGTACGGCTGGCCGCCGAGCACGGCTGGACCGGCGTCCCCGGGAAGGACACGAAATGACCGACACCCTGACTCCCGTCCTGACCCGCAACTGGGGCACCGACCGCTCGTGGACGCTTGACGCCTACCGGGCCCAGGGCGGGTACGCGGGCCTCAAACAAGCCCTCACGATGTCGCCGAAAGCGGTGACCGACCTCGTCAAGGACGCCGGCCTCCGCGGTCGCGGCGGCGCGGGCTTCCCGACCGGGCTCAAGTGGAGCTTCGTGCCGCAGGACAACCCCAACCCGAAGTACCTCGTCGTCAACGGCGACGAGTCCGAACCGGGGACCTGCAAGGACATCCCGCTGATGATGGCGAGCCCGCACACGCTGGTCGAAGGCGTGATCATCTCCGCGTACGCCATCAACGCCCACACCGCTTTCATCTACATCCGGGGCGAGGTGGCCCACCCGATCCGCCGGGTCCGGGCGGCCGTCCGCGAGGCGTACGCCGCCGGGCTGCTGGGGGCGAACATCCTGGGCTCGGGGTACGACCTGGAACTCATCGTGCACGCCGGTGCCGGGGCGTACATCTGCGGCGAGGAAACCGCGCTGCTCAACTCGCTCGCGGGGCTCCGCGGCCAGCCGCGGCTCCGCCCGCCGTTCCCCGCGGTCGCCGGCCTCTACGCCTCCCCGACGGTCATCAACAACGTCGAATCCATCGCGACCGTACCCTCGATCCTCGCCTACGGCAAAGACTGGTTCCAGTCGATGGGGACCGAGAAGTCGAAGGGCTTCACGATCTACTCGCTGTCCGGCCACGTCGCCCGACCGGGGCAGTACGAGGCCCCGCTCGGCATCACGATGCGGGAGCTGCTCGAACTCGCCGGCGGTGTCCGGGCCGGCCACACCCTCAAGTTCTTCACCCCCGGCGGCTCGTCGACCCCGATCCTGACGGCCGCCGACCTCGATGTCACGCTCGACTACGAGGGGCTGGCCGCCAAAGGTACCATGCTCGGTACGAAGGCGATGCAGATCTTCGACGAGACCGTCTCCGTGGTCCGGACCACCCGGCGCTGGGTCGACTTCTACAAGCACGAGTCGTGCGGGAAATGTACCCCCTGCCGCGAAGGGACCTGGTGGCTGGCGCAGATCTTGGCCCGGCTCGAAGCGGGTGAGGGCGAGCCCGGCGACGTGGACAAACTGGTCTCGGTCGCCTCGTCAATCGGGGGCCGGTCCTTCTGCCCGCTGGCCGACGGCGCGGTCGCCTGCGTCACGTCGGCTGTCAAGCACTTCCGTGAGGAGTTCGAGGTCGGCTACACGACGCCCGCCTGGGAGCATCTCCCGTACGCGCAGAGCACCCTATTCGCCAAGGAGGTCCGCCCATGAGCGACGACATGGTGACACTGAGCATCGACGGCCTGGAGGTGAGCGTGCCGAAGGGTACGCATCTCATCCGCGCCGCCGAGGCCGCGGGCATCGCGATCCCGCGTTTCTGCGACCACCCGCTGCTCGACCCCGTCGGGGCCTGCCGCCAGTGCCTGGTCGAGATCACCGACGCGGGCAACGGGCGCGGTTTCCCCAAGCCGCAGCCGTCCTGCACGACCGAGGCCGCGAACGGCATGGTCGCCCTGACGGGGGCCAGCTCGGCGGCGGCCCGGCAGGCCCAGGCCGATATCCTGGAGCTGCTGCTCATCAACCACCCGCTGGACTGCCCGGTCTGCGACAAGGGCGGCGAGTGCCCGCTGCAGAACCAGGCGCTGGCCGATGGCCGGGGCGAGACGCGCTTCACCGACGTCAAGCGGACCTATCCCACGCCCACGCCGGTGTCGGAGCTGATTCTGCTTGACCGGGAGCGTTGCGTGTTGTGCACCCGCTGTACGCGGTTCGCCGACCAGATCGCGGGCGACCCGACGCTCGCCCTCGTCGAGCGGGGGGCCAAGCAGCAGGTCGGCATCTACCCCGACGAGCCCTTCCACTCGTACTTCTCCGGCAACGTCGTCCAGATCTGCCCGGTCGGCGCGCTGACTTCGGCCGATTATCGTTTCTCGGCCCGGCCTTTCGACCTGGTCTCGACCGCGACGACCTGCGAGAACTGCGCCAGCGGCTGCCAGTTGCGGGTCGACGCGCGGCACTTCGAGGTCAAGCGGCGGTACGCGGGGGAGGCCCCCGACATTAACGAGGAGTGGTCGTGCGACCGGGGCCGGTTCGGCTTCGTGTCCGCCCGCGGCGAGGACCGGCTGACGCGGCCGCTCGTCCGGCGGGGCGGCGAACTCCAACCCGTCACCTGGCCGGAGGCCCTCGCGGCGGCGGTGGCGGGCCTCACCCCGGCCCTCGGTTCCACCGGCGTCTTGACGGGCGGGCGTCTCACCCTTGAGACCGCCTACGCGTACTCCACCTTCGCCCGGAAGGTCCTGCGCACCCACAACATCGACTTCCGGTCCCGGCTGGCGAGTGACGAGGAAGCGGCCTTCCTGGCCGCGTACGTCGTCGGGCGGCCGGACGTGACCTACGCCGACCTCGACCGGGCGGCGCGCGTCGTCCTCGTGGCCTTCGAGCCGGAGGAGGAATCCCCGGCGGTCTTCCTGCGGCTGCGCAAGGCCGTCCGAAAAGGTGGCCTCAAGATCGCGACGATCGCGCCGTACCGCAGCCGCGGGGCGGCGAAGCTCGGTGCGGAACTCCTTCCCGCCGGGCCCGCCGACGTGGTGAACGCCCTGGCCGGACTCACCGCCGACGAGAACACGATCCTGCTGGTCGGTGAGCGCCTGGCGGCGACCCCCGGCGGGTACTCCGCCCTCGCCGGTCTCCTCGGGCGCACCGGCGCCCGGCTGGCGTGGATCCCGCGCCGGGCCGGCGAGATCGGGGCACTCGTGGCCGGCTGTCTGCCGGGGCTGTTGCCCGGGGCCCGCCCCGTTGACGATCCGGAGGCGCGGGCCGAGGTGGCGAAGGTCTGGGGCGAACTGCCCGCCGTCGACGGTCTCGACGTGACGGCGATGATCGCGGCCGCCGCGAGCGGGCGGCTGCGGGCCCTTGTCACCTCTGGTATCGAAGCCGCCGACTTCGCCGATCCGGCGCTCGTGGCGGCGGCGCTCAAAACGGCGTTCGTGGTCAGCCTGGAGACCCGGCTCTCCCAGGTGGCGGCGGCCGCCGACGTCGTCCTGCCGGTGGACCTGCTCGAGCAGCAGGTCGGGACCTTCCTCAACTGGGAGCACCGGACGGGCGCGGTCAACCAGGTCGTGGATCACCCGCGCCTCCCGATGACGGAGGTCCGGGTCCTCGCCGCGCTGGCCGCGGCCCTGGGGACTCCGCTCGGGTTCGCCACCCCGGAGGCCGCCCGCGCGGGGTTGCTCACGCTGCCCCGCTACGAGGGCGAGCGGGCGAGCATGCTCAGAATCGAGCCCGAGACCGCCCTGCCGTCCGGAGTGGTGCTCGCCTCGTGGCGCGAGCTGCTCGACGACTCCCGCCTGCTGGACGGTGCCGGTCACCTGGTGGCGACCGCGCCGCCGGCCGTCGCCCGGATCTCGCCGCAGACGCGCCGGACCGAGGGTCTGGCGACGTCCACCTTCGTCCGTCTCACCGGTCCGAAGGGGTCGGTGACCTTCCCGCTCGTGGTCACCCCGACGATGGTCGATGACGTCATCTGGGTACCCGCCCGCGCCCGCGACAAGCTGCTCGCCGACATCGGCGTGGACGTGGGCGGTGCGGTCACGCTCTCGGCTGCGCCCGATCCCAAGAAAGAAGGTGAGGAATGACACCCGACTCGCCGGTCTTCGGCACCGACCCGTGGTGGATCATCCTGATCAAGGTCGTCGCCATGTTCGTCTTCCTGCTGGTGTACACGATCTTCAACGTCTGGTTCGAGCGCCGCGTCGTCGGCAAGATGCAGCAGCGCAAGGGCCCGATCATGAACGGCCCGCTCGGCCTCGCCCAGGCGCTGGCTGACGGTACGAAACTGCTCTTCAAAGAGGATTTCCGCCCCCAGGGCGCGGACAAGGTCATCTTCTCGCTGGCCCCGATCCTGACCGGGACGGCGGCCTTCACCGCCTGGTCGGTCATCCCGCTCGGCGGCGAGGTCAACCTGTTCGGGGTGACGACCCGCCTCCAGCTCACCGACCTGCCCATGGGCGTGTTGTTCATCCTGTCGGTCTCCGCGGTCGGCATCTACGGCATCGTCCTCGCCGGCTGGTCGTCCACCTCGGAGTACTCCCTCGTCGGCGCCATCCGCTCGACCGCCCAGATGATCTCGTACGAGATCGCCATGGGCCTGTCGCTCGTGGCCGTCTTCATGTACGCCGGGACGATGTCGACCTCCGGCATCGTGGGCGCGCAGATGGAGCAGTGGGGGATCCTCGCGGGCCTCCGGTTCCCGAGCTGGTACGCGATCCTGTTGTTCCCGAGCTTCGTCATCTACGTCATCGCCATGGTCGCCGAAACGAACCGCGCCCCGTTCGACCTGGTCGAATGCGAGCAGGAACTCGTCTCCGGCTACATCACCGACTACTCGGGCTTCCGGTACGCGATCTACTTCCTGGCGGAGTACATCAACATGGCGACCGTCTCCGCGGTCGCGACGACGCTGTTCCTCGGCGGGTACCACGCGCCGTGGCCCATCACCCCCTGGCTGACCGAGGCGAACGGCTGGGCCTGGATCGACTCCGGCTGGATGGGGCCGGTCTGGTTCCTCCTCAAGGTGCAGTGCTTCATCTTCCTCTACGTCTGGCTGCGGGGTACGCTGCCGCGGCTGCGGTACGACCAGTTCATGCACCTCGGCTGGAAGGTGTTGATCCCGTTCAACCTCGTCTGGATCGTCGCCGTGGCGGCGAGCCGGGTCGGCGCGACGGCCGGCTGGTTCAGCGGCAACGTCATCTACATCGCGCTGGGCGTGGTCGTGATCGTCCTCGTCATCTTGTTGTTGATGCCGGGCGGCAAGAAAGAGGTCCGCTCGGAGGTGAGCCGCGTGCCCGCCATCAAGGACGGCGTCTTCGACCCGTACGCGGAGGGCTATCCCACCCCGCCCATGCCCGGCCAGATCCTGCCCGAGTTCGCGGACGTCCTGGTCGGACCCGACGGGGAAGTCATCGCACCCGACGACGAGAAGGAGGCCTGACATGGGCATTCTTGACCCCGTGAAAGGTTTCGGGATCACCTTTGCGACGATGTTCCGCAAGACCTTCACCCAGGGCTACCCGCAGAAGGGCAAGGAGAAGGTCACCGAGGCGCGGTTTCACGGCCGCCACCAGCTGAACCGCTGGCCCGACGGGCTTGAGAAGTGCGTCGGCTGTGAGCTGTGCGCCTGGGCCTGCCCCGCCGACGCGATCTACGTCGAGGCCGGGGAGAACACCGAGGAGGCGCGCTACTCGGCGGGCGAGCGGTACGGCCGGGTCTACCAGATCAATTACCTGCGCTGCATCTTCTGCGGCATGTGCATCGAGGCTTGCCCGACGCGCGCGCTCACGATGACCAACGAGTTCAAGCTGGCCGACCGGTCGCGCGCCAGCCTTATCTACACCAAGGAAGAGCTGCTCGCCCCGCTCCTGGAGGGCATGGCGGCACCGCCTCACGCCCGTCAGTTGGGCGACGACGAGCGCGACTACTTCCTCGGGCTGCCCGACGCCGGCGCGGATAACCGCGTCCCGGTGCGGTACGGACGGAAGGAGCGGGCATGACCCTCATGATCACGGGTACGGAGGTGACCTTCTGGATCTGCGCCGTCTTCGCGATTGCCGGCGCCGTCGGGCTGGTGACGCTCAAGAAGCCGGTGTACTCGGCGCTCTGTCTGGCGCTCGTCATGGTCTCGTTGGCCGTGATTTACGCCAGCCTCGGGGCGCCGTTCCTGTTCGCCGTCCAGATCATCGTCTACACGGGCGCCGTTCTCATGCTGTTCCTGTTCGTGATCATGCTCGTCGGCGTCAACGCCCAGGAGACACTCACGGAGACCATCCGGGGCCACCGCATCGCCGTGGTACTGGCCGGGGTGGGCGTGCTGGCACTCCTCGTACTCGCGGTCATCCAGGGCGCGAACGACACCCCGGTGAGCGCCGGGCCTGCGGAGGACAACGTCACGGGGCTCGCGAACCTCATCTTTTCCCGGTACGTGATCGCGTTCGAGGCCACCGCGGCGCTGCTCATCACAGCGGCGGTCGCCGCGATGGTGCTCGCCCATCCCGAGCGGATCCGCGCCAAAATCCTGCAGCCCGACCGGGCGGCGGCGCGCCTCGCCGACTACGCCAAGACCGGCCACCACCCGGGTCCGCGGCCCAGTTCCGGCGTCTTCGCCCGGCACAACTCCATCGCCACCCCGGCTCTGTTGCCGGACGGGACGGTGGCACCCGCCTCGGTCTCCGAGGTCCTGGCGGACCGGGTCGCCATCGCGTCGGCCGACGACCTGCTCGCGGCCCACGACGAGGTCCTGGCGGCCATCGACGGTGGCGGGAACCCGGCCGTCCGGGCGCTGGAGAGCGGGGGCGCAGAGCCTCCCCACGAGTCCCCCGAGAAAGAGGAGAAGGGTGATGACTAGTACGTACGCCATCCTCGCGGTGATCCTGTTCACAATCGGCCTCACCGGTTTCCTGGTGCGGAAGAACGCGCTGGTGATCTTCATGTGCGTCGAACTGATGCTCAACGCCGCCAACCTGTTGTTCGTCGCCTTCTCGTCCCACTACGGGATCCTGGACGGGCAGATGGCGGCCTTCTTCGTGATGGTCGTCGCCGCGGCCGAGGTCGTGATCGGGTTGTCGATCATCGTCATGATCTACCGCTCCCGCCAGTCGACCTCGGTCGACGCCGAGACGATCCTGAAGGGTTAGAGGACATGCTGGAGACACTGACACCCAAGATGGCCGAAGGCCTCTTCCAGTACGCCTGGCTGATGATCGCCATTCCGGCCATCGTGGCGGCGCTGCTGCTCATCCTCGGCAAGGTGACCAACGCCTTCGGGCACTGGCTCGCCACGCTCGCCCCCATCGCCTCGTTCGGACTGGCGGTGGCCTACTTCGTCGACCTGCTCGGCCGGTCCGCGAACGCCCGGGCGGTCGGCGTGAGCGTCTACAGCTGGATCGCCGCCGGCAGTTGGCAGGTCAACATCGGGCTCCTGATCGACCCGCTGTCGATCCTGTTCGTCCTACTCATCACGGGGGTGGGCTCGGTCATCCACATCTACTCCCTGGGCTACATGAAGCACGACCCGAACCGGCGGCGCTTCTTCGCCTACCTCAACCTGTTCATCGCGGCCATGCTCATCCTCGTCCTGGCCGACAACTACCTCGTGCTGTTCGTCGGCTGGGAGGGTGTCGGCCTCGCGTCGTACCTCCTGATTTCCTTCTGGCAGGCCCGTCCCGCCGCGGCGGCGGCCGGCAAGAAGGCCTTCGTCATGAACCGCGTCGGTGACCTGGGTCTGCTCGCGGCCATGTTCACGATGTTCGCCATGTTCGGCTCGACGGCCTTCACCGCCGTGGACGCGGGCGCCCCGGCGCTCGCCCCGGGCTGGGCGACCTTCCTCGGTTTCATGCTCCTGCTCGCGGCCTGCGGCAAGTCCGCCCAGGTCCCGCTGCAGGCCTGGCTGCTCGACGCCATGGAGGGCCCGACCCCGGTGTCGGCCCTCATCCACGCCGCG
>JAIRVA010000347.1 GCA_031254155.1 Propionibacteriaceae bacterium | reverse complement strand
GATCGCGCCCGCGAGCCCACTGGTGGTCGGCGAAGGGCCGGCCAGCACGTACACCGCCACCGCGACCATCCTCGACGTGACCGGTAACCCGGTGCCCGACGCGGTGGTCACGTTCGCGGTCGACCCGGCGGGCCCGATCCTCACCCCGGCGGTATGTAGCACCAATACCCAGGGTACGTGTGCGGTCGCCCTTCACTCCACGGTGGCCGGGACCAACTCGGTGACTGCGGCCATCGTCGCGGGCGCCCTCACGAACGCGACCACCGGCCAGCCGGCGGCGGTCGTGGCCTGGACGCCCGACGCGGTGTGCTCGGAAACCGAGGGGTGTACCCCGGTCGATCCCAACCTGCCCGCCGAGCGGCGGACCCGGGTCGAGGTGACGGTGAACCACCAGGTGGCGGACGGGGCGGCGCGCGACGTCGCGACCGTCTGGGCCTTCGACCCGTGGGGCAACCCGGTCAAGGGCGCCCTCGTCCAGTCGACCACGACCGACGCCGACCTGCGGGTCCAGACCGGCATCGCGGCCATCGGGGCGGACGGCCACTCGACGGTGTGGTACACCTCGACCGTCGCCGGCGACTACCGGGCCGGTGTGAGCGTCGACGGCGCGAAGCCGGTGGGATCGCCGGTCACACTGACCTTCGTGCCAGGGAACCCCTGCGTTGTCGAGGCTGGGTGCGAGCCGGTGGGCCCGGGGACCGACCCGGACCGTCAGACTCGCGTCGAGGTCAGCCGGGACGGCCAGCCGGTGGACGGCGCGCCGAACCAGGTGACCGCGTACGCCTTCGACCAGCACGGGAACCCGGTGGCGGGCGTCGTGGTCAGCTTCACCGCCCTGGACACCGGGTTGGCCATCGACACTAGTTGTACGACGGCGGCGGGTGGTACCTGTGTCGTCGAGGCGACGAGCCAGACCGCGGGTTCGTACCGGGCGGCCGCGGCGGTCGGCGGTGTCGAACTCACCCGGCACGGCTCACCCGTCACCCTGGCCTTCGTCGCGGGCGGTGTCTGCGTCGTCGAAGCGGGCTGTGAGCCCGAAATTCCGGGCACCCCAGATCCCGGTCGGCCCGACTGGGACCGGCTCACCCACGTGCAGGTGACGACCAACTACCAGCCGGTCGGCGGGACGAACGTTGTGACGGTGTACGCCTTCGACAAGTACGGCAACCCCGTGGACGGCGTCGATTTCGTCATCGAACCGGGGACACCGTTGCTCACGTTCGCCGGGGCGGGCGCGGGGGCGAATGTGACCGTGACCTCCTCCGCGAGCGGCACGGCGACCATCGGGGCGACCACCAGTGTCGGCGGGACCTACCCGGCGCGGGCCAGCGTGGACGGCGTCGAACTCGTCGACCACGGTTCGCCGCTCGGGCTGAAGTTCATGGCGGTCCCGCTGATCACCGCCCCCGGGGCGGGGGACCTGACGAACAACAACCCGGTGGTGATCGCCGGCACGGGCGGAGAGCCGGGGCACACGATCCAGGTCACGGATGGTGACCAGGTCGTCTGTGACGCGGTGGTCCAGCCCGATCTGACGTGGTCATGTACGGCGTCGCTCCCGGACGGCAACCACGTGCTGGTCGCCACGGAGTCGGATGACGGCCGGAACGAGTCGGATCCGTCGGCGCCGGTGGAGATCGTCGTCGACACGGAGGCGCCGGAGGTGCCGGTGATCACGGGGCCGACGCCGGACAAGCCGGTCAACACGGACAAACCGGTCATCACGGGGACGGGGGAGGAGCCGGGGAACCCGGTGGAGATCAAGGACGGCGACAAGGTGATCTGTACGGCGGTGGTCCAGCCGGACTTGACGTGGTCGTGTACGCCGGAGACTCCGTTGGTGGACGGGAACCACTCGTTGACGGCGGAGGAGACGGACAGTGCCGGTAACGCGTCGGGTCCGTCGAAGCCGGTGGAGATCGTCGTCGACACGGAGGCGCCGAACGCTCCGGTGGTGGACCCGAGCAACGGCAGTGAGATCACGGGGACGACCGATCCGGACACGATCGTCACGGTCACCGACGCGGGTGGTAACCCGGTCCCGGGCTGTGTCGATGTCCGTCCGGATGAGACGGGCCACTTCGCCTGCCGTCCGGACATCCCCCTGGCACCGGGCTCGACGATCACGGTGACGGCGACGGACCCCGCTGGCAATGAGTCGGCACCGGTGACGGTGACGGTCACGGGGATCGCGATGACGATCACCTACCCGACGCGGCACCGCCTGGAAACCCAGGTGGTGACCGGCTACCGGTTCAACGCGGGCGAGCGGGTGTGTCTCGTCACCGCCGGTCGCGAACCGGACTGCCACGTGGCGGACTCCACTGGCCAGGTCGTCTTCGTCTTCACGGTCCCCGCTGGTGTCGCCCTGGGCGAGCAGCGGGTCACCCTGCGCGGGGACACCTCGGGCGAGGTATCGGCCACGTTCGCCGTGGTGGACTCCTGGTCGGCGCCGACGGGCGGTACGATCGCGCCGGCTGGCGGCACGCCTCGCGGCTGGATCGTCGCGGTGGTCGTGGCGGCAGCCGGTATCGGACCGGGTGGCCGGGCGGTCAGGCGGCATCTCTGATCGCGAGCCACCCGGTAACGGGGGAGGCGGGGCGGCCCACTGGCGACGGTGGGCCGCCCCGTTCTCGCGGGGCCAGCGTGCTAGGTTGGTGAGCGTCGTACTCGGGGATCAAAGGAGCACCATGGAGAGATTTGTCCGGTTCGTCCGGGAGGGTGAGCCCAGTTGGGGCGTCATCGTGGGGGAGACCATCCACGCGCTGGCGCGGGCGCCGTACTGCGGGGTGACGGAGACCGGGGCCCAGACCCCGCTCGCCGGGGCCACGCTGCTGGCACCCTGCGAGCCGGGCAAAATCGTCGCCGTCGGCAAGAACTATTATGACCACGCCCGGGAAATGGGCGGGGACGCCCCGGCCAACCCGATTCTGTTCATCAAGCCGAACACGACGGTGAACGACCCGGAGGCGACGGTCGTCCGTCCCCGGAGCAGCCAGGCCCTCGACTACGAGGGTGAGCTGGCGTTCGTCGTCGGCCGGCGGGCGACGCGGGTCGCCGCCGCCGACGCGGCTGACTACATCTTTGGCTACACGATCCTCAACGACATCACGGCCCGCGACCTCCAGTCCGCCGACGGCCAGTGGACGAGGGCCAAGAGCTTCGACGGTTTCGCGCCCGTCGGGCCGTACCTTGTCACCGGGATCGACGCGGGCGACCTCAGTCTCACCACGCGCCTGAACGGCGAAGTCAAGCAGGCGTCCCGGACCTCGCTGATGATGTGGGGCGTCCCGGCGCTGCTCGAGTTCATCACCGAGGTCATGACTCTCCTGCCCGGCGACGTGGTGACGACCGGCACCCCCGCCGGGATCGGCCGGATGGCCGACGGCGACGAGGTCGAGGTCGAGATCGAGGGCCTGGGCGTCTTGCGCAACCGGGTCCGCTGGGAGCAGGCGGACTGACTGCCATGAACCAGCGACAGGCACAACTGGCACCATTCCGGTCCCATCTGATTGCCCACCGGGGTTTGTTCGACAACGCGACGGACCACCCGGAGAACACGCTGGCGGCGTTCGCCCGGGCGGTGGACGCGGGGTACGGGATTGAGTTGGATGTCCGTCTCACCAAGGACGACCGGCTCGTCGTCGCCCACGACGCGGACCTCGCGCGGATCAGCGGGGAGGCGGTGGCAATCCGTGGCCTGACCCTCGCCGAACTGCGGCAGCGGCGGGTGTTCGCGTCGGCCGAGACCGTCCCACTGTTTTCTGAGGTCCTGGCCCTCATCGCCGGCCGGGTACCGC
>JAIRVA010000254.1 GCA_031254155.1 Propionibacteriaceae bacterium | reverse complement strand
CTGGTGCCGTCGGGGCGGGTGAACACGGCGGGGGTGGCGGGTTCGGCGGGGGTGAGCCGGGTGGAGGCGTGTTCGGCGGCGGTGGTGATTTGTTCGACCACGGTCTCCCGGTCGGCGGGGCTGGCGAAGCGCCAGCCCATGGTGTGCCGGGTGGTTTCGGCGTGGAGGTTCCAGTGCCGCCAGGTGGCTCGTTTCTCGGACACGGCGTCGATGACGTGGTGGGCGATGTCGGTGATCCAGGCGGCGGGGATGTCGTCGGCGCGGAGCAGGACGGGGGTGTCGTGGCTGGCATGGGTGAGGAGGCGGGTCGCCCAGCGGGCGGGGTCGCTTCCGGTGAGGGGGGTGGCCTGGTCGCGCCACCTGGTGGTGAGGTCGGCGAGGGAGTGGACGGTTTTCGGCGGGCGGGTGGTCCGGGTCGCTTGTTGGCGCAGGCTGATGATGGTGCCCGTCGTGGGCTGGTGGCCGTGCCGTTCGGCGTACTGGCGGATGAGATGGTCTTTCTCGGCTTCGATGTCGTTGCTGCGGGACGAGAACAGGTCGGCCAGTGGTTGGGGGATGACGGCGAGTTCCCAGCCGGGGTTACGGTCCCGGCCTTTGGCACGTTGTTCCCAGCCGAGGCCGAGACGGGAGGTGAGGAGGTCGGCGAGGATGGCGTTGTAGTGCTCGGACAGGGCGACGGTGGACGCGTGGAGGGGCCTCCCGTCCAGGGACCGCCAGATACCGTCGTCTCGGGTGCGGGTCTTGTTGGAGATGACGACGTGGGTGTGCAACTGGGGATCGGTGGTGCGGGAATCGTAATGGTCGTAACATGTGGCGGCGATCCCGGCCACGTCCGCCTGGACGACCGCGCCGCCCGAACTGTGGCGGGTGGCGGGCGCGGTGACACCCCGCCGCGTGGTGGCGACGTGGCGTTCCAGGTAGCCGAGGACGGACCGGACGGCGTCGTGGTGGGCCTGGGCGATGACTTGTTGGGTCCCCGTGTCGGCGAGGCCCCACAAGACGGACACGGTTTTCGGGACGGAGAACGTGTAGTCGTAGGAGGCGACCGCCCGGCGGGTCGGCCGTCGTCGTTCCTCGGCCTCGATCCGGGTGACCGCGTCCTCGCGAGCCTGCCCGGTGAGCGCCGGGTCGAGGTAGCTGATGCGGCGGGTGGCCCGCTGGTCGGAGGTCTGGTAGACGGGATACCGGCGGCCCAACGGCTGCCCGGTGGCCGGGTGCACGCCATACCCGATGAGCATTTCCAGGTGTTGCTCGGTGACGGGTGCGCCGTCGTGGATGGCTGGCTCGTCGAACGCGGCCAGGCCGGACCCGGCCCAGTAGCCGGGCGGGGTCCCGGTTTCTGTGTAGTAGCGGGTGAGCGGGGTGGACAGGTCACGGTCGCCGTCGCTGGCGGCGACACTGCCGAGCAGGTACCGGTAGCCGGTGCCCGCGTACATGACACTCATCGAAACAGTCATCGATTCTTGTTCCTTCACGGCGAGAGGGGTGTGGGGTAGGTGATGCCCGTATGGCGGGGCATCTGCAAGACGTGTGGACTCAATGGGACGTCAGAAGACGCAGGAACAGGAGACGACGGGCGGGGGGCGGGGCAGCGGCGATCGTGACTGGCGGGTAGGCGCGGTCGGTGCGGCTAGAGCCGGGACGGGTCGCATCGGGGAAGGCCGGGGATGGCCGGTCGTCGGGGACGGGGTCGGGTGGTCTGCCTGCCCGCCGCCGGTGCGGCGGCAGGCGTGGCAGAGGTGGGGCGTGTCAGGCACCTTCGGCCCCCGTTTCAACGGCCCATACCCAGCCGTGGGGGCCACGGGTGGATGTGATCCGGGGATGACAGGCGCGGGCACGGGCGTGTTTCACCGCGTCCATGCTGAACCCTTGGGCATGGGCCGCCGCCGTCACGTCACCGGCGGGCGCATGCCCGCCACGGGCCGCCAGATAGTCGAGGATGAACACTCCCGCCTCTGCCTGTGCGTTCGACGGGACACCCCCCGACGGGCCCGACCTGCCGCCGAGGCCCGCCGGACGTGCCTGCGCCGGGGTGTCGCCCGTCAGGCCCGGTGGTTCCGGTGGCCAGGGGGCTGGTACCCGTGGTACGGGGCCGGGACTCGTCGGATGGCGGTACGACCTGTCGGTTGGCCAGGGTGCCACAGGGGTGACCGGGTCCGTCGGGCACGAGTCCGCACCCATTGTCCCGCTGACCGTCTCGGCGGCTACTACTGGTGTTCCACTCTCGTCCGCCTGGGCGTGGGTTTTTGTCAGGACGACTGTGAGGTGGGTGACCGCGACCAGGACGCCGGGCGGGACCGAGGCGACGACGGCGGCTATGACGGGCGGGACACCCAGGCTGGGGGCGAGCGTGGCGTGGACGGCGTTCGCGGCCACGGACAACACCGCCCCGCCCGTGAGCAGCATCCACGGGTACCAGGCGGCGCGGCGTCCGGCGAGGACGACGGCGGCAATCGTCGCGACGACGATCAGGCCGTCCACGATCAACGGCCACACCCACGCCGTGGCCACCCCCGCCCGTCTCGCGAGGTCTGTCAGCGCGGTGAACGACAACCAGAACGCGCCGACCGCGATCAGGGTCGTCCCGAGAATACTGGCCCCGGCCACCCAGCGAGGCACCCGCCGGGCCGTCACCGGGCCTCTCCCGGATCAGTCCGCCGTGACTCGACCCACGCGTCCACGTCCACCCGCCGGTACATGACCTTGCGTCCTACCCGCAGGAACACGGGTCCGGCATGGTTGCGGGTGCGCCAATTCGCCAAGGTCTGCCGGGGCACACCCAGATAGTCGGCAGTGTCGAACGTTGACAATAAAGGCGGCCAGTCACGCGGGTCACGGGTCACCGGGCCCTCCCCACCGTGACCACGGGCCGCATCAACGCGTCCACGTCGTCGCGTTTCACCCGGACCATGCGGGACTTGCCGACATAGTAGGCGGGCAACTGGCCGTCGTTGATCCGGCGGCGTAACGTGTCCGTCGACGTGCCCGTGTGCCGGGCGGCGTCTTTCAGCGTGAACCAGTTAGGGGAAACCACCACCGGTGTGGGGGTTGAGCGCATACAGCGTCCTTCCAAAGCCGCGGGGCGAGCCGTTCTCGCCCCGTCACCTAGTAGGTGCGCACAGGTTCCCCACCATCCGGTCCCGTATAGGACCATGCAGACGATTCCGGGACGCACGACCACGAGTCCACGCGGTAAACTCGGGGGACCCTCATCCTATGAAGCGGAGGAATTTGTGCCCAGACCCCGCCGGACCCGGACCATCGGCGCGGAAGACGCCCTCGCCAGCCGCGTGCGCACCGAACTTGGCCGCCGCCACTGGTCGTACGCCATGCTCGCCCAGATGATGCGCCAAGCCGGGGTGGACATCTCCCCCAGTTCACTCCAAAAATCATTCACCTCCGGCAAGGCTCCTGCTGAACGCCGCCCCATCCGCGTCGATGAACTCGTCGCCCTCGCCCACGTGTTCAAAACCACCGTCGAAAACCTGCTCAGCCCCCGCGACTGGGTCGACCACGACCAAGTCGACAAAGCCCTCACCGACCTCGACCGGGCCGACCGGCTCCTCGGCGAAGCCGTGCAAACCATGCTCGACGCCCAAATCATGCTCGTCCAAGCCGCCGCGCACGCACCCGCCGACATGATCCAGGACGCTGTCGGACGGAACACCACCTACTGGCAGAACATCCCCGCCGCCCCCCGCCTCACACCCCGCGCCGCCACACCAGACTCACCCACCATCAGCACCCAAGCCATCCAACACCGTCTCGCCCAACTGAAAACCCTCATCCACACCATCGCCACCGACTGGACCACCCTCAACGACCTCCACCTCCCCGAATGGCAACTCCGCCACCGCGACCTCATCGGCACCACCACCTGGGACACCGCCCGATCTGGCAACGACCCGCTCAGCCTTCAACCCTGTCGATCACTAATCGCACGCAAATCGCACAAAAAACAGAAAATCCCCAGCCAAACACTGCCTGACTAGGGATTTCTCTTGTGTCCGAGAGAGGACTTGAACCTCCACAGCCTATAACGGCCACTAGCACCTCAAGCTAGCGCGTCTACCTATTCCGCCACCCGGACCGGTGATGAACCTAGGAAACTATACCAAACCTCGCCCGGATGACGTAATCGACCGACTGGGCAAATGTTCGACGTGCGTGGGTGCTGCGTGATCGAAAGCACGTACTTGGTGGACTCGTCCGGCAGCCCGCTTGCGAACAACGGGGCCCTTCGGGCGATTGGTCAGTTCGAGGTACTTCACACTGAAAGCCGGTACGTCGTGGTTGAGGAATAGTGCAGGGTCACGCCGACACGGGGGCCGGTGGGGCCCGCACCACGGGCGGGGGGCCCGTACCTACTCGCTCCAGAGACTCGAGTTGGGGTCGCTGATGGCGTGGTCGAGAACCGCGAGGGCGCTGCCGGTGGTGGCGGGGAAGGTCCCGGAGTCGGCCGCTCGTACCGCCAAATCCTCGCCCACCCACCGGGCGGACAGAACGCGGGAGTGAATTTGCTCCAAGAGTCCGGGCATGAGGACGGGGGACAGCTCGGCGAAGCTGCCGCCGAGGACGACGCGGCTGACGTCGACGACGTTCATGCAGTCGGACAGGGCGATCCCGAGTGCGGCCGCCGCCCGGTCAATCGCCGCCGCCGCCTGGGGATCGTCACGGTCGTGCGCGGCGAGGAGGGCGTCCAGGTTGTCGTCTGCCGGGAAACCAGCGGCGACCATGAGTGACTCCTTGCCAGCGTACATTTCCAGGCACCCCGCCGCGCCGCACGCGCACTGTGGCCCCGCCGAATCGACCATGATGTGCCCAATTTCGCCGGCCCAGCCGTGTACGCCGGAGACGACCCGGCCGTTCACCACGATCGCCGCGCCGATGCCGACCTCGCCCGAGACGTAGATAAAGGACTCGTTGCGATGCTGGCCGGTTTCGGTCCGGGCGGCGAGGTTGGCCTCGTTTTCGACGACGAGGTGGTCGATGAGCAGGGAGTAGAGTACGGACGCCACGTCGTCGCGGATGTCCTCGTGACTTGCGAAAGTTTCGTACGAAGTCGCCATTGTACCGATAATGTCAACATCGCGCCAACCGAGGTTGGGGGCGAGCCGCAACGGGCCAGAGGGGCGGTCGGCGATCCCGGGGAGGGCGAGGCACGCGCCGATGACCCGGATTGACGAGTCGACTAGGCGCGACACCACATCGTAGGCCATCTTGAGGAGGGCGGTGAAGGCCGTGTGCGGCTCCGATGACCGCAGGTTGGTCCGCTCGAAGCACTCGTCGATGACCAGACCCGTCAGATCGACGGCCCGGATCCCCACGAAGTCGACGTTGATCTCCAACCCGAGGGCAACCGCTGTACCGCTCGCGACCACCAACGGAATGGCCGGCCGCCCGACGCCGTGGGGGGCGGGCGGGTCGAGTTCGACCACCAGCCTGGCCGTGCGCAGGTCGGTGACAAGGGAGGACACGGTTGCCTTTGTCAGCCCGGTGATTTCGGCCAGATCGGCGCGGGAGTACGGGTGCTCGGGATCGGCGGCAGCGATGTGGCGATAGACCAGGCTCAGGTTGTGGTCGCGCAACGACCGCTGGCCGGCTCGCATCATCGTACCCGCCGAGATCAGGCGGGGCTGGGGGGATGTGGTCACAGTCTTCTTTCGGGCTCGTGGCGGGGGCATAACCGCGATGCTACTAACCATACTACGGTATCCGCGACATCTGAGGATATCGATAATGGGGCGAGAAGGGCGGATAGTCCATCTCCCGGGCTGCGACGAATCGTTGTACACATATCAATACCCGCGCTAGGCCCACCGTGATTGCGCTTGCATTCTTGCGTCAGACGGAATATGTTTTTCCGTAGAACTAATAGGGGGAAACGTCCCCCGTACCGCCATCCCAAGGAGGCTTCCATGTCTATTCCCACTCCCACCCCTGAAGACCGTTTTTCGTTCGGCCTGTGGACGATCAACTGGCCCGCGCAAGACCAGTTTGGTGTCGCCACGCGTGTCGTGATGGACCCGGTGTACGTTGTCCACAAGCTGGCCGAGATCGGCGCTTGGGGGATCACGTTCCATGACGACGACCTCGTACCCTTCGGCTCTACCGAGGCCGAGCGCGACCGGATCATCTCCGACTTCAAGAAGGCTCTCGACGAGACCGGCATCGTGTGCGAGATGGTGACTACCAATACCTTCTCCCAGCCGGTGTTCAAGGATGGCGCGTTCACGTCGAACGACCGGGCGGTCCGGCGGTACGGGCTACGCAAGATACTGCGCAACGTTGACCTCGCCGCTGAACTCGGCGCGGAGACGTTCGTGATGTGGGGCGGGCGCGAGGGCGCCGAGTACGACACGTCGAAGGACTACAACGCCGCGCTCAGCCGCTACGCCGAAGGCATCGACACCGTCGCCAGCTACATCAAGTCCAAGGGCTACGCGATGCGTATCGCCCTGGAGCCCAAGCCCAACGAGCCCCGCGGTGACATCATCCTGCCGACGGTTGGCAGTGCGCTGGCCTTCATCGCGCGCCTTGACAACGGCGACATCGTCGGCCTCAACCCCGAGGTCGGCCACGAGCAGATGGCCTGCCTCAACTACACGGCCAGCATCGCGCAGGCGCTGTGGTCCGGCAAGCTTTTCCATATTGATCTCAACGGCCAGAAGTCGATCAAGTACGACCAGGACCTCGTGTTCGGCCACGGCGACCTCATGTCGGCCTTTGGTACGGTCGACCTGATCGAGAACGGCTTCCCGAACGGTGGGCCCACGTACGACGGGCCGCGCCACTTCGACTACAAGCCCAGCCGGACCGAGTCCGAAGCGGGCGTGTGGGCCTCCGCCAAGGCCAACATGACGATGTACCTCCTGCTCAAGGAGCGCGCCAAGGCTTTCCGCGCCGATCCCGAGGTCCAGAGCCTGCTCGAGACGGCCGGCATCCCGTCGCTGGCCGAGCCGACGCTCGCCGCCGGCGAATCGCTGGACGCCTTCCTGGCCGACCGCTCCGTGTTCGAGGATGCCGACGTCGAGGCCCTCGGCGCGCGGGGGTACGGCTTCGTCGAACTCAACCAGATGGCCACCGAGTACCTCCTCGGCGCGCGTCTTTAGACAATCTGCAACCGGGGGGAGACCCGCGGGCGACAGAAGCCGGTTTTTCCTTGTCAAAAGGGAAACCATCGCCCCTGTCCCCGTGGCTCCCCCCCGTTGCCCACAGCGAATGAAGGAGTAGAAAATGGCATTAGTCGCAGGGGTTGACACCTCGACTCAATCGTGCAAGATCATTGTCCGGGACGCGGCGACCGGCGCCGATGTCCGCTCCGCCAAGACGGCGCACCCGGACGGTACCGAATGCCACCCCGATCACTGGTGGGCGGCGTACTGTGAGGCGGTCACCGCCGTCGGCGGGCTGGACGATGTCGCGGCCATCGCCGTTGGCGGGCAGCAGCACGGCATGGTCTGCCTGGACGCCGACGGGGAGGTCGTCCGGCCGGCGCTGTTGTGGAACGACACCCGGTCCGCCGAGGCGGCCGAGCAGCTGATCCTGGAACTCGGCGCGGGGGTCCGGGCTGACGGGGCCAAGGCGTGGGCCGAGGCCTGCGGATCGGTCCTCGTCGCGTCGCTGACCGTCACCAAGCTCCGCTGGCTCAAGGACAATGAGCCGGAGAACGCAGCCCGGGTGGCCGCCGTCTGCCTGCCCCACGACTGGCTGAGCTGGCGCATCGCCGGTCACGGCCCGAAGTCCCAGGGCGGCGATGGTGATCTGGGCGCCCTGTGCACCGACCGTTCGGACGCGTCGGGGACGGGCTACTGGTCGCCGCGTGACAACGCCTACCGGCTCGACCTGCTGGAGCTGGCCCTCGGCCACACCCCGGTGGTACCGCGGGTGCTCGGCCCCCACGAGTCCGGCGCCACGACACCCTGGGGTGCGCCCATCGGGCCCGGCGCCGGTGACAACGCCGCCGCGGCCCTCGGGCTGGGGCTCGCCGAGGGCGACGTGTCGATCTCGTTGGGCACGTCGGGCGTTGTCAGCGCGATTTCGCCGATCCCGATGTCCGATCCCACCGGATTGGTGACCGGGTTCGCGGACGCGACCGGCGCGTTCCTGCCGTTGGCCTGTACGCTCAATGCCTCGCGCATCATCGATGCCGCGACGCGGCTCACGGGTGCCTCGTACGACGAAGTGGCGGCGATGGCGCTGGCGGCGCCCGCGGGGGCGGCCGGGGTGACCCTCGTACCCTACTTCGAGGGCGAACGAACCCCCAACAAACCGCACGCGACCGCCTCCATCCACGGTCTGACCCTGCGCAACGCGACGCCCGGCAACCTGGCGCGCGCGTTCGTGGAGGGGCTGCTGTGCTGCCAGGCCGACGGGCTCGACGCCATGGTCGCGCTCGGGCTTGAGCCGAGCCGGGTGTTCCTCATCGGTGGCGGTGCGAAATCACCCGCGACCAGGGAGATTGCGCCGAGCGTGTTCGGCTGCGACGTGATCGTACCGCCGGAAGGGGAGTACGTCGCCGTCGGGGCGGCCCGGCAGGCCGCGTGGGTGCTCGCCGGTGGCGACACCCCGCCGACTTGGCCGATCGCTGGTTCCACGGTCTACACGGGGGAGTTCGAGGCGGTGGTACGGGAGCAGTACGCGGCCGTCCGCGAGTTGACGTACCCCAACAACTGATCACTCCGATCCCTTCGCGCCCCGCGGGCAACCAGCGGGGCGCGAAGCGGTTTTCAGGGCACCTGAACTGTCCCGCTCGGACCCCGCCCGGTGCGACACGCCGGAGCCCGTTGGGGGCCGGATGTGCTTGCCGGCGGGTTGGTGTGAAATAATGGACCAAGATTGGGCCGCAACCAGTGGCCCGGGTGCATGTGAGGCTCGACCGCGACCTACTCCAATTTGGACCGCGGCGTCTTTCATGCGGATCATAGGCTTGTTAGCGGGCGTGTCCCGCGTGTCGCGCCGGGAAACCCGGTGAGTGAGGAGCGTACATGCTCGAGGAACAACAATCAGAACTACTACCGGCTGCCGTGGCGGCGGAACCGGCCTCCGGGCCGGACGCCGAGGCGTCCCCCGCGTCACCGCTCGTGCCGAAGGGTACGCGGCGGACGACGACTAGGCGGCGTACCACCGACAAAGGGGCCGCTCCGGAAGCCGCTAGTGCGGAGGATAGTCCGGTCACGTCGGCACCGGCCGCGCCAGATGTGGTGCCGGTGGCGCCGAGTCCGGAGCACCCCGCTCCCGCGACCGCGGACAGCCCGGCGGAGCCCCGCCCAGCGCCAGGTGAGTCCGGTCCGAACCCGGCGCCAGCCGGCCATGGTGATGCGCCCGAGGCGGCCGAGCCTCCCCGGACCCGCTCCCGGCGGGCCCGGCCTAACCGCGCCCAACCGGCCCAACCGGGCGAAGCGGCCGAGCCCGAAGCACCCGCCGCGGCGGCGGGGGAGGATCCGATCGGGGCGGCCCTCAACGAACTCGGCCGAACCCGGCGGGTCCAGACCAAAGCCAGCCGTCCGGCGGCGGACGCACCAGACGCCACCTTGGACTCTCTGGTCCAGGCGATCGCCGGTGAGGCCGAGTCTGATGAGGACGACGCCGTGGGCCCGGACGAGTCTGGCACACCGTCGCGGCGCCGTCGGCGTCGCCGGGGTGGCCGTCGGCGTCGCCGGGACGCGGACGACCAGGAAACTGGCGACGAGGGCGCCGATGAGTCCGACGACACGGCCGGGGCCGATGACACGACTGAGGACGCGGGTGACGACAACACCGAAGACGCCTCCGTCCACCGCCGTCGGCGTCGCCGCCGGCGGGGTGAAGACGTGGATGACGAGGGCTCCGACGACGCGGAGGTTGTGGTCAAGGTCCGCGAGCCGCACGCCACCCGGGCGAAGCAGTCGGCCATCACGGGCATCGACGGCTCCACCCGGCTGGAAGCTAAGAAGTTGCGGCGCCGTGAAGGGCGGGCTGCGTCCCGCCGCCGCGCGCCGATCCTGGGCGAGGCGGAGTTCCTGGCCCGGCGGGAGTCCGTCGAACGGAAGATGCTCATCCGCCAGCGGCCCGAATACTCCCAGATTGCCGTGGTCGAGGACGGTATCCTCGTCGAGCACTACGTCGACCGCGCCTCGGCGGCGTCGCTCATCGGCAACATCTACCTGGGCAAGGTACAAAATGTCTTGCCGGGCATGGAGGCCGCCTTCATCGACATCGGCCGCGGTCGCAACGCCGTGCTGTACGCCGGCGAGGTCGACTGGGATTCCTTCGGTGAGAAGGGACAGAACCGCAAGATCGAGGACGTGTTCACGGCTGGGCAACTGGCGGTCGTCCAGGTGTCGAAAGACCCGGTGGGGGCGAAGGGTGCCCGCCTGACCTCCCACGTTTCCATCCCGGGCCGGTACGTGGTGTACGCCCCGAAGGGTCACATCTCCGGCGTCTCGCGCAAGCTCAGCGAGGTGGAGCGGACGCGCTTGAAGACGATCCTCGACACGTTGGTGGACACCGCGGCCTCGGTCGTCATTCGTACCGCCGCCGAAGGTGCCACCGAGGAAGAGCTCATCCGGGATGTCAACCGGCTCAAGGCCCAGTGGGAGGTCATCGACAAGAAGTCGGGCGGCAAGCAGGTTCCGCAGCTGCTCTACGCCGAACCCGATCTGACGATGCGGATCGTCCGCGACGTGTTCACGGAGGACTTCACCTCGCTCGTCGTGGACGGGATCGGCGGGGTCGAGGATTCGTACGAGACGGTCGAGGCGTACGTCCAGCACGTCGCGCCGCACCTCGAGAGCCGGATCGTGAAGTGGGACCGGACGACGGACGGTGACCTGTTCGGCCAGTACCGGATCGACGAGCAGATCGCGAAGGCCCTCGACCGCAAGGTTCACCTGCCCTCGGGCGGCTCGCTCGTCATCGACCGGACCGAGGCCATGACGGTCATCGACGTCAACACGGGCAAGTTCACGGGTGCCGGCGGTAACCTGGAAGCCACGGTGACCTCCAACAACCTGGAGGCGGCCGAGGAGATCGTCCGGCAGTTGCGCCTGCGCGACATCGGCGGGATCATCATCATCGACTTCATCGACATGGTGCTCGCCTCCAACCGGGAACTGCTGCTGCGCCGGCTGGTCGAGTGCCTCGGGCGCGACCGGACCCGCCACCAGGTCTCGGAGGTGACCTCGCTCGGGCTGGTCCAGCTGACGCGGAAGAAGGTCGGTACGGGCCTCGCGGAGGCGTTCACCAAGGTCTGCGAGACCTGCGACGGCCAGGGGCACATGCGCTTCGATGAGCCGGTCGAGAACCAGGCGCCCGCGGACGGTGGCGAACGTCACCCCGTCCGGCGGTCACGGCGGCGGAACTGAGAGATTCCCCGACTGCGGGGTTCGCCCGAACCCCGCAGTGAAGAGGGGCGGGTTACTTCCGCGCCGCCTTCAGCCCGTCCGAGAGGGCGGAGAGGAACTGGTTTTCCAGCTGGGCGGCAGTGCCAGTGACGGTCACGTACCAACTGCCGTTCTCCTTGACCGTGAGGAGACCCATCGCGTCGGGATTGAGCGAGTCGGCCATTGTCGAAAGGGCGAGGTCGATCTTGTCGAGGAGGGCGTACGGGTCGACGCCCAGGTCATACCACAGTGGGTCGTCGGGGTAGACCGCGTCCCGGAACCGGTCGGAGGCGTTGGTGTCCAAGAAGTCCTTGAGACAGTAACTGTCGTAGGAGTCCTGGAAGCACGTGCCGTCCGTGATGCCGATGTCGACGCCATAGCCAGCCTGGATCCACATGTCGTCGATCCGCACAGTCGCGTGGTCGCCTTTGGTGGAGATATCGGAGAACTGGGGTCGGTCGTCGCGAGTGCCGGAGACGTTGGCTCTCGAGAGGCTGCCAAACCCGGCCAGCGCGAAGTAACGGCGCTCGGCCAGAGGCAGTTGGCGCAGGATACCCCGGTCCTCGCCGTTGGCGAGGGCGTCAGCCAGGTTCTTTGTAGCGTCGACCGGTGAACCATTCTTTGCCGGGTTGAGAGTGAGTTCGGCCTTACCCTCGGCGTAGAACTCGATCCAGTCCTTCGAGAAGTCGTTGTAGCTGGGGTACTGCTTGTTGACGGCAGTGAGGTCGCTCCAGTACTCGCGGATCCAGTCCTTCTGGGAGTCGTACACGTCGTACCCCAGGCCGCCCTGGGAGATCAGCGCCTCGGTCATCATTGAGGAGACGTACCACCGACCCTCCTCCCGGACGAGGACGATGGCGGACATGGACCGGAAACTACTGTCGTAGCAACCCCAGTCACCATTCACCATGTTGCTCCGGATGCAATCCTGCCAGTTCGCCCACTTGTCACCGAGGTTCACAGTCACGGGGAAGTAGTCGGTGACGTAGTTGACCGCGTCGTCGACCCAGTTGTCGTCGCGCGTCAACGATCCCATGACGTTGACGTCGCCGAGGTCGAGGCCGTACGCCCGCGCGGTGGCGACGACCTGGCTGTTCAGGGTGTCAGGCAAGGCTTCGAGGGCACGGCGCAACTTGGCAGTGTCGGCGCTCACCGTGATCGTCCCGGCGTTGAAGCGGGCGTAGACGATGTCATCGGTGATGGAGTACGTGTTGACGCCGATGCCCTCGGTCTTGAGGTTGAACGCCCCCGCCAGATCGCCGACGAGCGAGAGCGTGTCCTTCGTGATCGCCAGGTCGTCCAGGAGGTTGGGCATCGACAGCGAGGATGCGAGCCGGGCCTCGCTCGGCGCGAACTCTTTACTGATGTCGGCCAGCGCGGCCAGGGGATTGCGGAAGAGGTTCTTGGCGTTGAAGGAGTTGACGAGTTTTTCGGCCTTGGCGGCGATCTTCTGGGCCTCCGCCTCCGGGGTCCGCGAGCCGCCCCCGGCGAGACCGAACCACGAGGTGGCGAACCCACTGACGATGATCGCGACGGCGAGGACGACGACGCCAACGATGATGAGCAGGCGCTTGGGGCGCTTGCGGGTGGCCGGGGGCGCCGGTGGGGGCGGGATGACCGCGGGCGCGGACTCGGCCGGGGCGGGGTACGCATAGCTCGGCCCGGCCGGCGCGGCGTATGCACCCGGGTCTGGCGTGACGGGAGCCGCC
>JAIRVA010000076.1 GCA_031254155.1 Propionibacteriaceae bacterium | reverse complement strand
CCCGCCACTCCTCAACACTCGCGTACATACGTACTATTCTATCGTTCTGAAATCCAGTTTGTCAAGCCCCGACACGACTTATCCACACTCCCAAACCCACTCACTTTTTCCTGTGGGCAACCCCCTCAGTTTGCTCACTTCCCCAAAACAATCCCCAGCAACCATAGCCACACAGTGTCACGACCCTTCACCCCGCCGAGGCGGGGCCAGCCCCGTGAGAGAAGAAACAGTCCAACCGCCGCGTCACAGGCCTCACCCGCCGGCGCCGTCACGGAGCCTGCCGAGGTACGAACCAGGGCTACAGCCGGATGCGCACCGGAGCCGGTCACGGACACCACTCCACAATGCCACCCCGTTGGCGGGATCGGGGCCGTACAACTCCCTGGAAGCGTGACTCCGTTTCACGTACCCGTACGCCCTTCCAGCGAGACCCGGTTTCCAGCGGCACGCTTTCGCACCCCTGGCGGATAACGCCCCGAATGGCGTACGGGAGTGAAGCCAGGTCAACGGTCGGATGAGGCCCCTTTAGTGACGTTCTCTCGCGAGCGCGTCGAAGACGAACGTGCCCCAGGCGGTCGGCGCGCGGGCGGGTCCGAAGAGCGGCGGCTGCCAGGCGTCGTCGTACCAGCACGCGACCCAGCCCATGCCCAGGGTCTCGACATAGTCGAGGAGCGGACCGGCGTAGGTGGCGACGTCACCGACGAGGTACGAGTCGTCCGGCGCGGCCGCGGCAGCGGCGAAACCCCACTCCGTCAGCAACACGGGCCGGGTGGCCGCGAGGTCGCCGAACCAGGTCGCCCAGCCGCTCGCGGCGTGGCTGGGGTAGATGTGGGTGGCGTAGGCGATGTTGGCCCCGGTCAGGGGGTCGGCCGTGGCCCACGAGAGGTCGCGTGACCAATCGGTGCCGCCGATGATGACCACGGCGGTCGACCCGGTGGCCCGGACTGTCGAGACCAGGCTCTGCGCTTCCTGCCGCCACTCATCGGCGGTGACGCCAGCTGGCTCATTGACAAGTTCGAACAGTGTGTTGGGGGCGGCGGCGAAGAACTTCGCGAGCTGTTGCCAGACGATGATCGTCTCGTCAAGGCCCGCCCGGACGTCGTCGGTGTTGGGTGATGTCCCGGTGCCGATGTCGCCGATGACGTGCCAGTCGATGATGACGTACAACCCGGCCCGCGACGCCCAGCGGACCGCCGGTTCGAGCACCCGCCACAGGTAGGATCCCCCCGCCAGTTGCCCGGGTGAACCGGGAGGCGGACCACGTTGGCCCCGGTCGCGGCGATGTCCGTGAACAGTGTCTCCGTCAGAGTGCCGTCGTCCCACAGCACCCGCGGGTCCTTGACCATGACCCCCCGCAGCGTGACCGGTGTACCATCGTCGGTCTCAAGCCGCGGGCCGTTCACGTGGAGGCGGGCGGGGGACTGGTCCGGGACACCGGCGTAGGTGGGGGTGTGGACGACGGGCGGGGAAAAGCTCAGATGTCCCCCGGCGAGGAGGGCGATCACCATCACCGTGGCCAGGCCGACGCCGACGATGATGATGAGGATGACCCAGCGCCGCCGGTGTGAACGACGCATCTTCATGGCGTTCACCCTACCTCAGGGACGGGGCCTTCCCTCGTTCAGTCGGGCGTGGCGAACCGGCGTACCGCCTCGACGAAGACTGTCGGGGCGTCGGCGTGGACCCAGTGGCCGGCCCGCTTGACGCCGACGTGACGCGCGAGCGGGAACAGCGCGGTGAGCGCCGCCAGTTGGGACGGGTCGGTCCGGGCGGACTCCTCCCCGGTGATCCAGAGCGTGGGCCGGTTGAACTGGCCCGTCACGGGCGGCCAGACGCCGACCAGGGCCATGTCGCGGCGCAGCAGGTCGAGGTTCATGACCCACCGCCAGCGCCCGTCCGCGCCCGGCTGGAGGTTCTGCAAGAGGAAGCCGAGGACGCGCTCGTTACCCACCCGCGGCCGCAGCCAGTCCCGCGCCGCGCGCCGCGTGGTGATCTCCGTCAGGGGCAGGTCCGCCATCGCCTGGGCGAGGGTGACGAACTCGGACATGTCCAGCGGGGCGGGCGCGGTGTCCTCGATCACGAGGCGGTCGATCCCGACCGGGTGGGTGAGCGCGGTCATCATGGCGACCCGGCCGCCCATCGAGTGGCCGACGAGGCAGACCGGCGCGGGCAGAGTGGCGATGAGGTCCGCGACGCTAGCCGCCATGTCCGCGTACGAGAAGCGGCTCGTCCAGGCCGACGTCCCGTGGTCCGGCAGGTCGACAAGGACCGAGGCCCAGGGCAGGAGGCGCTTCGCGATCATTGTCCAGTTGTGCCCGCGCCCGAACAGGCCGTGGAGGAAGACGAACCGCGGCGGGCCCGCCCCGATGGTGACCGAGTTCATGACCGCTCCCAGCAGGCCGTGTGCCAGTGGCGGCGGTCATCGACGGCGCGTTCCGTACCCGGGGACGGCGTCGACGGCCAGGCGACGACGTGGGGCGTCCCGGGGGCGATGACGGTCTGGCAGCCCGGGCAGCGGTACGATTTGCCGGCGTGCGCGCCGGGCATCGTCCGGACGATCCACGCCCCGCCGGCGCGGGTCTCCGCGTGCGCGTGACTGGCGGCCAGCGGCCGGGCGGGCTGGAGGTGCTTGGAGGGCCGACGAGTCACCGGGCCTCACCCGACGCTGGGACCCAGAGCCGCTCCGGGTGGCCGGCGCGCAGATTGGCGCGGCGTCCCAGGATGAACAGCAGGTCTGACAAGCGGTTGAGATAGCGGATGGCAACCGGGTTGATGTCATCCAGCTCGGCGGCCCGCCAGGCCGCCCGCTCCGCCCGCCGGACGACCGTCCGGGCGGTGCCCAGGGCCGCCGCGAGCGGCGTACCTCCCGGCAGGATGAAGCTCCGCAACGCCGGCTGGTCCGCGAGGAACTCGTCGCACCACCGCTCGAGCCGGGTCACCCACGCCGGTTCCACGCGCAGCGCGTCCGTGGTTCCGGCGGGGCTCGCGAGGTCGGCCCCGACATCGAAGAGATCGTTCTGGATGGCCCAAAGCGTGTCGGTCAGGCGGGGGTCATCGTCGGGGCTGACAAGGGTCAACGCCCAACCGATAGCGCAATTCGCCTCGTCGGCGGTACCATAGGCTTCGACTCGTTCGTCGGTCTTCGGCACGGCCTGGTTGTCGGCCAGCCGCGTCGTACCGCTGTCGCCGGTGCGGGTGTATATCCTGGTTAAGTTGACCATAATCGAATCTTAGTGGACGGGAAGGACGAAATTGTGAGGTGGCTGAAGAGGGCGCTTCCCCTCGTGTGTGTTGTCATGGCGGGTCTCGCGGGGTGTACTGGCCCCGGGAGTACGCCGCCGGGTGCGGCGGCGACGGGCGCGGCGACCGGCGCGACGGTCGCGTGCGACTACCCGTCGGACGGCAAGGCCGCCAAGGCGGTCGACAAACCGTCGACGGAGGATGTCCCGGCCACTGGCACGGCCAAGATCACCTTACAGATGGCGGCCGGTGATCTCGTGCTCGACCTCGACCGCGCGGGCGCGCCCTGCGCCGTCAACTCGTTCGAATCGCTCGTCAAGCAGGGGTTCTATGACGACACGACCTGCCACCGCCTGGTACCGGACTTCGTCCTCCAGTGCGGGGACCCGACGGGAACGAGTTCCGGCGGTCCCGGTTACCGCTACGCCGACGAGTTGAGCGGCCAGGAGAAGTACAGCTACGGCGTGGTCGCGATGGCCAACGCCGGCCCCGACACCAACGGGTCCCAGTTCTTCATCGTGATCGGCGCGAACGCGGCGAGCCTGCCACCGAGCTACGACGTCCTGGGTACCGTCGAGACGGGCTCCCTCACGGTGCTCGGGCAGATCGCCGCCATCGGCGAGAACCCGGCCGGCTCGCAGAAACCGGCGCAGGAGATCCGCATCACGTCGGCCAAGCTCGGCTGATGCGGATTCTGGTTGCCACGTGCGAGGTTGATTACTCGGGCCGGCTGACCGCCCACCTGCCCCTGGCCAAGCGCCTCGTCATGGTCAAGGCCGACGGCTCGGTGTCGGTGCACTCCGACGGGGGCGCGTACAAACCCCTCAACTGGATGGGTGCGCCTTGCTCGCTCATCATTGAGCACCGACCCGTGGACGACGAGCTAAACCAGGTGTGGACGATCACCAACCAGGGCTCTGACACCCTCCGCATCGCGATCACCGAGGTGGAGTCGGACCACGTCTTCGAACTGGGCCTCGACCCCGGTCTGGAAAAGGACGGGGTCGAGAAGCACCTCCAGGAGTTGCTGGCCGCCCACCCGGAACGTTTGCGCGGCGGTCTCACCCTGGTCCGGCGGGAGTTCCCCACGGCCATCGGTCCGGTCGATCTGCTGTGCCGCTCGGCGAGCGGCGGGTACGTCGCGGTCGAGGTCAAGCGCCGGGGCGACATCGACGGCGTCGAACAGATCACCCGCTACCTGGAGTTGCTGCGGCGTGACCCCCTGCTGGGCGCCGTCGAAGGCATCTACGCCGCCCAACTCATCCGGCCCCAGGCCCGGACCCTGGCCCACGACCGCGGCATCACCTGCGTGACCCTCGACTACGACGACCTCCGGGGCCTGGAACCCGACGAGAACCGGCTATTCTGACGCAGGCTCGGCCTGGGGCTCCGGGGCCTCGGCCGCTGGTTCGGCATCGGGGGCGAAGGTCACCTCGGGCAGGTCGGACCACTCGTCGTCGCGGAACTGGCTGGCCGCCGCGTTGCCCAGCCCGAGGAGGTTGCCCAGTTGCTGGGTGAGGGAGCGCTTGCGCTGCTGCAGGGCCGAGATATCGGCCTGCAGCTTGTTGCGCCGGTTGGCGGCCTCCAGGCTGACCTTCTGCTGCAACTCGGCGATCTCGTTCCGCGCCGCGGTCAGCAACTGCTGGGCGTGGCCGGCGGCGTCCCGGCGGATCTGCTCCGCCTCGGCGACGGCCGTGTTCCGGATGTTGGAGGCCAACTGTGTTTCCTCGGCGAGCTTGCCGGCCGCCGATTCCTGCCGGGCGGCGATATCGGCCAGGGCCGCGATCTTGGCGGCCTGGGCCTCCTCGAGGGCCTTGTGCGCCTCCGCCACGAGGGTGTCGCGGGCGGTCTGGGCGTTCCCCAGCGCCTCGGTCATGGACAACTCGGCCTCGTTGCGGGCCTGGGTGGCCTGCCGCTCGGCGGTTTCCACGATTGACCGGGCCTCCTGCTGCGCCTGGGTGATCAGCGCCTCGGCGTGGCTCTGGGCCGCGGCGAGGGTCGCGTCCGCGTCGGCCTTCGTCCGGGTGAGAACACCCTGGATTTCTGTCATTTGCTGTTCCCGGACCGCCGCCAGGTTGTCCATGGCGGAGGTACGGAGGATGTCCACTTCGCGCTGGCCGCTCGAGCGGACCTCGTGGGCCGTCGTCGTGGCCTCCGCCGTGAGGCGCTGGGCCTCCCGCATGGCGGTGGCGATGATCTCGTCCGCCTTGGCCTGCGAGGCGTGGAGGATCTGCGCGGCGTGGCCGGACAAGCGGTCGACGTCGATCTCCGCCGTGGGCGCCGGCTCGGCGGCCGGCGCGGCGGCCTTGTTGGCGTGCTTCAGTTCCCGCCTAAGCTCCGTCATCTTCTCCTCGAGCGCGTGGATGTACGCGTCGACCTGGATCTTGTCGTACCCCCGCATCTGGATCTGGAAGGTACCGGCGCCCGACGCCGCGTCATCGAAGATGCTGGCCGCGTGGCTGGTGGACGAAGACATGATAGCGCTCCTCAGTTGTGTGAACCCTCAGCGTGCCTGCCCGGCAGCGCGATGCACAGTCTACCCGATGGGCGAGTTGTCGCGGGGGTCCAGGGACCTAGTGGGCGACGGGCTCGACGACCTCGATGAGGACCCCGCCGGTGTCCTTCGGGTGGATGAACTGGATGCGCGAGCCGCCCGTGCCGGTCTTCGGGGCGTCGTACAACAGGCGGACGCCGCGTCCCCGCAGGACCTCGCTGACGTGGTCGATGTCGGCCACCCGGTAGCAGACCTGCTGGATGCCGCCGCGGCCCTTGTTGGACTCGATGAACTTGGCGATGGTGGACGTCGGGCTCAGCGGGGCCAGCAACTGGACCTGGGCCGACTGTGGCAGCTGCTCGCCGGTGCCGAGCATGGCCTCTTCGACGCCCTGTTCCTCGTTGGTCTCGCGGTGGAGCAGGCGGAAGCCGAGGGTTTCGGTGTGGAACTTGATGGCGTCATCAAGGTTGAGGACGGCGTAGCCGACGTGGTCGATGCAGACGAAGAGATCAGAGTTTTCCATGACTCAAGCCTTGCACATTTTGTCATTCACCGCGACCCTCCGGCATCATGGGAAGGGTGAGTGAGCGCCCATCCCTTCTCGCCCCGCACGTGGAGCGCTATCTGCTGGCGGAGGCGGGGGAACAGATCATCGACGAGGTGGTGAAACATCCCGTCTGCATGCTCGTACCTCTCCTCATCACCCTGGGCGGCACCGCGGTCATCCTCGTCGCGCCGCTCGCGGGTGCCTGGTGGCCGCTGGTCGCTGCCGCGGGGCTCGCCGTGGCGGGTACGGGTTTGTGGCGGTTCCACGCCCGCCACATGGACCGGTTCGTCATCACTAACCTGCGGGTCTTCCGGGTCGCCGGGGTGTGCCACCGACACGTGAGTACGCTGCCGCTGACAAGGGTCCTCGACATCACCCTCGACCAGCCGTTCGGGGGCCTCGTACTCAATTACGGCCACTTCACGCTGGAGTCGGCCGCGACCGACCAACCGTTGAAGCGGATCACGTATGTCGCCGATCCCCGTCGCCGTGACCGAACACTCCAGACGGTGATCCAGCGGGCGAACGTCCGCGCCCTCGCGCAGGCCCAGGCCTACCGCGATACGTGATCAGCCGAGCGCCCGGTCCACCACGGCGCGGGCCTCTTCCTGGACGCGGGCGAGGTGCTCCGGCCCCTGGAAGGACTCGGCGTAGATCTTGTAGATGTTCTCCGTCCCCGAGGGCCGGGCGGCGAACCAGGCGTGCTCGGTCACGACCTTGAGGCCGCCGATGGCCGCACCGTTGCCGGGCGCGGTGGTGAACGTCGCCGTGATCGGTTCGCCGGCCAGCTCGGTCGCGGTCACGTCGGCGGGGCTCAGGTCTTTCAGGCGCGCCTTCTGCTCCCTCGACGCGGGGGCGTCGGTCCGGGCGTACGACGAACGGCCGAAGCGCGACTCCAGGTCCGCGTAGTGGGCCGACGGGTTTAGGCCCGTGACCGCCAGGATCTCGGATGCCAGCAGGTCCATGATGAGGCCGTCCTTGTCGGTCGTCCACGTCGCGCCCGCCTTGGTCAGGAACGAGGCGCCGGCGGATTCCTCGCCGCCGAAGCCGAGGCGGCCGGAGATGAGGCCGGGGACGAACCACTTGAAGCCCACCGGGACCTCGACCAGCGGCCGGCCGATCAAGGTGGCCACGCGGTCGATGATCGAGGACGAGACCAGGGTCTTGCCTACCCCGGCGTCCGGCGACCAGCCGGGCCGGTGGGTGAACAGGTACTGGATCGCCACCGCCAGGTAGTGGTTCGGGTTGAGCAGACCCTCGTCCGGGGTCACGATGCCGTGGCGGTCGGAGTCGGCGTCGTTACCGGTGGAGATATCGTACTTAGCCTTGTCGGCGACCACATTGGCCATGCAGTACGGCGAGGAGCAGTCCATGCGGATCTTGCCGTCGTGGTCGAGCGTCATGAACGGCCAGCGGGCGTCGAGGCGGGTGTCGGTCACGGTCAGGTCGAGGCCGAGGTGGTCGGCGATGTACTCCCAGTACTGCAACGACGCGCCGCCCAGCGGGTTGGCCCCGATCCGGACCCCCGCCGACCGGATGGCGTCGAGATCGACGATGGTCGCCAGCGCCTCGCAGTACGGGGTCCGGAAGTCGAAGTCGCGGATGCTCGCGAGCGCCGCCGACCGCTTCACCTGACCGGGGTTCGCCAGCAACTCGTTGGCGCGGGCGGCGATCCAGCCGGTGGCGTCGGTGTCGGCGGGCCCGCCGTCCGGGGGATTGTACTTGAAACCGCCGTCGCGGGGCGGGTTGTGCGACGGGGTCACGACGATGCCGTCGGCCAGGCCGTCACGGCGGCCGGCGTTGTAGGCGATGATGGCGCGGGAGAGCGCGGGGGTCGGGGTGTATTCGCCGGCCCGGTCGGAGTAGACCGGGATTTCGTTCGCGGCGAGGACCTCCAGCGCCGTCTGCCAGGCCGGTACGGAGAGGCCGTGGGTGTCCTTGGCGATGAAGAGCGGGCCGGTCGTCCCCTGGGCGGCCCGGTACTCGACGATGGCCTGCGTGATGCAGGCGATGTGGGCCTCGTTGAACGCGCCGTCGAGGCTGGAGCCACGGTGCCCCGAGGTGCCGAAGACGACCCGCTGGTCGGGATTGCCGGGGTCGGGGGTGAGGTCATAGTACGCCGCGAGCACGGCGTCGAGGTCGATGAGGTCGTGGGGCTGGGCCAGTTGGCCGGCGCGGGGATGAGTCATGTTTGTTATCTTGCCCCCTCGCGGGCGGAACGGCAACACGAAACGTGGTCGTGACGGAAAAAGGCGCCCGCATGAGAGAATATGGTCATGGCACAGATTTCAGGCGCAATTGATTTGTCCCGGCTGGCGGCGACGCCGGCCACCGGGGTGTACGTGACCGAGTTGACGGAGGCGACATTCGAGGCGACGCTCCGGAAGTCCGTCCAGTACCCGGTCGTCCTCGAGTTTTACTCCGCCAGGGCACCAGAGTCGGCCGCGATGGGGGAGACGCTCGCCACCCTGGCCAATGCCGGCGGCGGGGCCTGGCTGCTGGCCCGGATGAACGTCGACACCTCCCCCCAGATCGTCCAGGCGCTCCAGATCCGCGCCGTACCGATGGTGGTCGGCGTCCTCGGCGGCCAGCTCGTCCCGCTGTGGCAAGGGTCGATGCCTAAGGACGATGCCGAGAAGGTCATCGGCGAATTGTTGAAAATGGCGGCCGGCAACGGGATCCTGGGGAAGGCCGAGCCGCAAGGTACCGCCGAACCGGTGGGCGGGCCCAGCGAACCGGAGTTGGACCCGCGGTACACCCCGGCGTACGACGCCATGGAACGGGGTGACTTCGCGGGTGCGGAGGCCGAGTTCGCGAAACTGCTCGCGGCGGCGCCCGGCGATGCGCTCGCCAAGGCCGGCCAGGCCCAGGCGGGCCTGCTCACCCGGGTGGCGGGGCTCGACCCCGCGCAGGTGGTGGCCGCGGCCGGGGCGGCGGCCCCGACGGTGGACGCCATTCTGGACGCCGCCGACCTGGATGTCGCCACCGGGAACGTGGCCCAGGGGTTCGCCCGGCTGACCGCTGCCATCGCCCTTCACGCCGGCGACGACCGTGACCGCCTGCGGCTGCGCCTGCTGGAACTGTTCGACACCCAGGACCCGTCCGACAAGGTGGTTCTGACCGCCCGGCGCGACCTCGCGACGGCCTTGTTCTGATGTTTTTCTCCGCCGTCCTGGCGGGTCTGGGGGCGGGGCTGACCCTGATCGTCGCCATCGGCGCCCAGAACGCCTTTGTCCTGCGCCAGGGTCTGCGCGGCGAGCACGTTTTCCCCGTTGTCGCGGTCTGTGCTCTCTCGGACATCGGGCTCATCTCCGCCGGCACGGCCGGGTTGGAGTGGCTCGCCGGGTTCGCCGCCTGGACGCTGCCGGTCATGACGTGGGGCGGTGTCGCGTTCCTCGTCGCGTACGGCGCCCTGTCCCTGCGCCGGGCCTGGCGGGGCGGGTCGCTGGTGGAAGCCGGCGGGACGAAGCGGGGACTGGGGCCGGTCCTCGCCACCACGCTCGCTCTCACCTGGCTCAACCCCCACGTCTATCTGGACACGGTCCTGCTCCTGGGTTCCCTCGCCCAGGCCCACGCGCCCCACCAGTGGTGGTTCGCCATCGGCGCGATGGCAGGGAGCTGCCTGTGGTTCCCGGCGCTGGGGTACGGTGCGCGACTGTTGCGGCCGGTCTTCGCCTCGCCCACGGCCTGGCGCGTCCTGGACATCGCCATCGCGCTCGTGATGTGGGGGATCGCCGCCTCCCTGGTGTGGCGGGTAGGGTAGAGTCCGTGAGCGATTGGGAACGGGCAATCCGTCTGTTGGCGGAGGGTGACTACGGCTGCGTCCTCGCCCGGGGCGAGGAGACGCTGGTGAGCCGGGCACCGGGGGTGGGGGCGCTGGTGGACTGGCTGGCCGCCGGGGTTGAACTCGCGGGTTTCGCCGCCGCGGACCGGGTCGTCGGCCGGGCGGCGGCGCTGCTCTACGCCCACGCGGGCGTGGTGGCGGTGTACGCGGACCTGGCCGGGGCGGCCGCCGCCGACATCTGCGCGGCCCACGGGATCGCCTTCCGGGCCGCGGTGACCGTACCGGGCATCCTGAACCGCGACCAGACCGGGCCGTGCCCGCTGGAGGCCGCGGTGACGGGGGTTGACGACCCGGCCACGGCGGTGGGTCTTCTGACGGACACTGTACGGACGCTCCGGGGGCGGTAGCCATGGACGTCGAGCTGGCGTACGGACGCGGGCGGCTCACCGTACCGCTGCCCGCCACCGCCGACCCCTGGCTCATCCGCAAGCCGGCGCTGCCCGTCGTGGCGGATGTGCCGGAGGCGGTCCGGGCGGCCTACGCCCACCCCGTGGGCGCCCCGCCGCTCGCCGCCCTGGCCGCCGGGCGGCGGTCGGCCTGCGTCGTCATCTGCGACATCACCCGCCCCGTGCCGAACCACCTGTTCCTGCGCCCACTGGTCGAAATCCTCCTGGCGGCCGGTGTGCCGCGCCGCGAGATCACGGTCCTCGTCGCGAACGGCTTGCACCGGCCGGGCGACCAGGGCGAACTCGCCGAACTGGTCGGCGACCCGTGGGTCCTGGAGCACGTCCGGGTCGTCAACCACGTCGCCCGCGATCGCGACTCCCTCGTCTACCTCGGGGAAACCCCGGCCCGGCACGTGCCCATCTGGATCAACCGGTACCTCGCCGAAGCCGACCTGCGCATCGTGACCGGGCTGGTGGAGCCGCATTTCATGGCGGGCTGGTCCGGCGGGCGGAAGGTCGTCGCCCCCGGGGTGGCGGGGGAGGCCACCATCCGGACCTTCCACTCGGCGCGGTTCATGGAGGACCCGGCCGCGGTGGAGGGCCGCCTCGACGGCAACCCGCTCCACGAGGAACAGTTGGCGATTGTGGACCGGCTCGGCGAACTCTACGCGGTCAACACCGTCGTCGACGAGGCGCGCCACCTGAGCTTCATCAACTTCGGCACCATCGTGGCGAGCCACCTGGCGGCGGTCGCGTTCGTGCGGGGGTACGCCCTGGTCGAGGTACCCCGCCGCTTTCACACTATTCTCACCTCGGCGGCCGGCTATCCGCTCGACAAGACGTACTACCAGACCATCAAGGGCATGGTGACACCGCGGGACATCCTCGCACCGGGCGGGACGATCATCATCGCCTCCGAGATCTCCGAGGGGTTCGGCAGTCCGGAGTTCCGGGCGGCCCAGCGCCGGCTGGTCGCGCTCGGGCCGGACCGGTTTCTCGACTCCCTGGTGGCCAAGGAGCAGGCGGCCATCGACGAGTGGCAGACGGAGATGGCGCTGAAACCACTGCGGCTCGGGCGGGTCCAGCTGGTGACCGGCGGTCTGACGCCCGAGGAGGCCGGGGAGACGGGGGTGGAGGTCGTCGGCTCGGCCACGGACGCCGTGGCGGCGAGTCTCGCGCGCTCCGGCGACCCGGCCGTGGCCGTGATCCCGGAGGGGCCGTACGTCGTGCCGGTCCACACGCCGTCGCATTGATTTGCAATAAATTGGTTTTACGGTGGAAGTAGTGGGTTTACGCGACGCAACTATCGTGCAGGTACGCTGATTCGTCAATGCGCGCCGGAGAACTAACAACAAACTAATTAAGGACGCCAGGGCGCGTATTTACTCAGTTTGGCAAGTCAATATATGTCGCGATGTCGTTGTAGTTTGACGTACAAAACTAATAACCTGAGAAATATGTTGGACTCTCGCGAGAATGAACGCTATAGTGGTGGCATCTCGGAGGGAGATAGCAGCTGGGGAAAGCTGCTGAAAATACTGATTAATGGACGTCGTTGTGGCGTTCCAGCAATCGGCGGACACACATGAGGGGGATCCCATGGGTTTGAGAGACTTTGGCGCGCCCAGCCACCGGATGACGGGCAGAGGCCTGGGGACAAGCCGGCCCACGCCGGCGGCGAGACATCTCGCCGGCGTGACGGCTTTTGTCCTGCTGGCGACCGGTGTGGTGACGGCCATCGCGCCGGTGGCGGAAGCGGCCCCGACGACCGGCACGTTCCCCATCACGGGGTGGTACACCGACCCGGCGACGGGGACGACGAACGCCACCAAGCCGTGGGCGCTGACCCAGCCGATGGTCCCGATCGACGACGGGGGCTTGTTCGGCTCCGCCAACCAGGCGATCAGCACCCCCGCCCAGACCGGCGGCTGGGTCGGGTCGTACACCCTCGACGGCACACGGCCGACCGGCACCAACGCCGACGTGTTCGCCAACGGCAACGGCTCGACCCGGCTGTACACCGGCGACGGAATCGGCAACGGCATCTCGACCATCGCGCTCGACGCCAACATGCGCGGTGACCGCGACCGGGGGTACATGTACTTCTGGGGTTGGAACGGCGACTCGGACATGAGCGCGGCGAACCGGCGCAACCTGGCCGCCGTGGTCGGCGTCGACGCCCTGCCGACGTCGTACCTGCAACCCGTCTTCCGGGTCGCGGGCGGGGAGACGGTGCCGGAGGTCTCGGTGATCCCGACCGCCCGGTACTTCGAGTCCCTGGGGGCGGCCTCATCCTGGTGGTCCGGCGGCGAAGTCGTCCAGTCCACCGGTGAGGTCTTCTTCTCCGGCGGCGAGTGTACGGCACTGGGCGGCTACAACGGGGCCGCCGGCGGGTTCAGGATGATGGTCTGGAACCCTCAGACGGGGGCGTACAACTACTCCGGGCCGATCCTGCCCAAGACGGCGACGGATGCGATCTTCGGCGGCGGGTTCGACTGTAATGGCAATGGTACGGTCGCCTCCGACATGGCGCTCGACGCCAACGGCAACGCGTACATCCTCGTCCAGACCAACCGGGCGGTGCCCTCGATGGGGTACCCGTCCACACTGCAGCGCGTCTGGCTGGTCCGGGTCGTCCCGTCGACGACCGGCGACTGGACGTACAACCTGGTCACCGCGCTGACCGCCGCTCCGGACGAGCCGGCCGGCTCGGAGGCGCGGACGTTCGCCGGGACCGCCACGACCGCCGCCAACCTCTACATGACCTACGGCATGGCCTTCTTCGCCGGCCAGCTTTACGCCTCCAACTACAACACCCGGACCATCTTGGCCATCAACCCGATGTCGGGCCAGGTGCGCACCGTACCACCGCCCGGGCCTGTGCCGGTCTCGAACCCGCAGTACATCCAGGATCTCGCCTCGGGCCAGACCGCCTACGTGGTCGAAGGTGCGGTCTACGATGACCGGGACGCCAACGGGGCGATCAGCGCCGATGAGCCGGGCCTTGGCGGGGTCCAGGTGGCGCTCTACCGCCTGGATCCGGCGACCGGCGATTAC
>JAIRVA010000064.1 GCA_031254155.1 Propionibacteriaceae bacterium | reverse complement strand
ACCGGTTCCAGGTCGTGACGGTGATGGACCCCGATCCGGACGTGGCGGCGACAGTCGCCGCGCGGGCCGGGGCGCGGGCGACGACGGCGCTGGCGGACGTGCTGGACGACCCGCGGGTCGAGGTCGTGGCGATTTGCAGCCCGCACCGCTTCCACGCCGAGCAGACCATCGCGGCTTGCCGGGCGGGTAAACGGGCCGTGCTGTGCGAGAAGCCGTTCGCTTTGGCGGTGGCCGATGCCGAGGCCGCGGTGGCGGTGTCGCGCGAGACAGGGGTACCGGTCATGGTCGGTACGATGCACACCTACGACGCCGGCTGGCAGGCCGTACTTCGTGAGATCGCGGGGACCCCCGGGGGTCCGTCAGCCACGCTGGGCGAGGCGTGGGGGATTCACACGATCCGGTCCTCGATCGTCCTGCCGCCGAACGTGCGGATGGAGGACTTCGCCACCGAGGTGACCGGGCGGCCGGCGGGCGGGCCGGCCCCGGACTTCGCGGACGTGGACGTCCGAGCGGGCATCGTCCACGGTGGGCTCATGGGGGTGGCGATCCACAACCTGCCCCACGTCCGGGCGCTGTTGCCGGCCGGGGGCGAGTTGGTGATCCACGAGGCGGTCGCCCTGGCGCCGTTCGGGTACCACATCATCGCCACGTACGGGGAGTGCCGGATCGAGTGGCACTGCCGGATGTACGAGACATGGAAGCCGGACTGGGTGCTCGAGGCCTACGGGCCGCGCCTGGGGTTCACGGTTGATTTCACCCCGAGCTACGTCCAGGCGGGCAGTGCCCGGGCGGCGGTCCACTCACCCGCCGGAACGACGGTGTGCCCGGTCGCGGCAGTGAACGGGTACGTGGCGGAATGGGCGGCGTTGGCCCGCCTGGCGGACCCCGCGGACGGGGGCCGACTGGCCCCGGAGACCCTCGTGGCGGATCTCCGGTTCGCGCTGCTCGTGGCGGACACGGCCGCCGAGTTCGTCCGAAAGGGTGGTGGACAATGACGATTCAGGTGTACGTGGCCCCAACGTTGCCCGACTCCGCTGGCGGTGCGGTTCTGGCCTCGCTGCCGCTCTCCTTCGCCGCCGTCGGCCGCGAGGCGGACGCGGATGTCCTGGTCCTCGATGGTCGCGAACCGGACTGGCCGGCCCGCCTCACGCCGGGCCCGCGCCGGGTGGTGCTCGTGGATCCCGTACCGCCGGCGTCGGATCTGTCGCCGGTGGCGGCCTTTGTCCTCGACACGCCCTGGGGCAGCAACCCGGTGTGCCCCGCGGTCGCGCGTGCCCTGGTGGCGGCGGCCTGGGAGCGGCTGGAGTGCCGGGTGGTGGCGCCCCCGCTCCCCGGCGACCGGGACCGGTGTCTGGAGGCCGAGCTTCTCCGGGTGGTGTCACTCGCCCGGGCGGTCGGCGTACCACTGGACGCGCTCCGGGTCGTTGTACGGACAGCCGCCGGGCTGACCGCCCAAGGTACCGCGGGGGGCAAGATCGTCGACATCGACGTGACGGTGACGGAGGCGCAGCCCCGCCGCGTCCGGCTCCGCGCGCTGACCGACGACGGCGATATCGCGGCGGTAATCCCGGACCCCACGACCGCCCGCCCGGCCGAACTGGTCGTCACGGACGCCCGCGGCGCGACCACCTGCCCGACCCTGTGGGAGTCCGCCCACCGGGCGACCTGGCGCAGGCTGCTGGCACACGACAACGCCGATGACAGCGCCGGCTTCGCCCACGACCTTGCCCTTGTCACCGCCACGAGAAAGTGAACCCGACATGACCCTGCCCGCTGCCCCCCGGCCGAACCCGGCTTTCACGCCGGATCTGTACGACCGGCTCGCCCAGTTGACGCTCGACGACAAGTGTGAGCTTCTGACCGGCAAGACCCACTGGCGCCTCTACGCCCGGCCTCAGATCGGGTTGCGGGAAGTGGTGCTTTCCGATGGCCCCACGGGTATCCGGGGCGAGGAAGTGCTGGCGGACGAGCGGTCGGTCTCGCTGCCCAGCCCGACCGCGGTCGCGGCCACCTGGGACCGGGAACTCGCCCGTCTCGCCGGTTCGGTCCACGCGGCCGAGGCCCACCGGCACGGTACGGACGTCATCCTGACCCCGGTCGTCAACCTGCAACGGACGCCGGTCGCCGGCCGCCACTTCGAGTACCAGTCGGAAGACCCCCTGCTGAGCGGCGACATTGCCTGCGCCGTCATCGACGGCATCCAGGGTGAGGGCGTGGGGACCTGTGTCAAGCACTTCGTCGCCAACGATTCGGAGACGCTGCGGACCGAGTACCTCGCCCGCGTCGGCGAACGGGCGCTGCGCGAAGTGTACCTGGCGCCGTTCGAGCGCGCCTGCCGCGACGCTCACGCCTGGTCGGTCATGGGCTCGTACAACCGGCTGGACGACGGCGTCGAGTCCGCGCCCGCCGTCGCGCACCACCGCCTGCTGACGGAAACGCTGAAGGACGAGTGGGGGTACGACGGGCCCGTCGTCTCCGACTGGACGGCCACCAAGACGACGGTGGAACCGGCGGTCGGCGGGCTGGACCTCGTCATGCCCGGCCCGGCCGGACCGTGGTCGGCCGGCCAGTTGAAGGCCGCCGTCGAGGCCGGCCTGGTCAGCGAGGACCATCTCAATGACAAGGTCTTGCGTATCCTGCTGCTGGCTAGCCGGGTGGGCGCCTTGGCGGGGTACCCGGCCCCCGTACCCGCTCGCGCTGTCGCTGATGAGGCGGCACTCATCCGCTTGGTCGCTGCCCGCGCGGTCGTCGTCCTCGCCAACGAGGATGACGCCTTGCCCGTCGCGGCTCCGGCCGGTGTCCGGACAATCGCGCTCATCGGGCCGAACGCGGTCGACACCTACGTCCAGGGTGGTGGATCGGCGCTGGTCAACCCCCAACGGACGTACACCTCGGCGGAGGCGTTCGCGGAGGCGTTCCCGGGGGCCGCGATCGAGGTGGTTGCAGGGACCCACGCGCGGGTCCGGCCGCTGGTGGCGCAGTCGTCCCGGCTGGGGAACCCGGCGGGCGGGGCCGGGATTCGCGTCGAGGTGCTCGGGCAGGATGGGACCCAGCTAGCGGAGACGGTGTGGGAGGCGGGGGACATCTTCGCCCGCGACGGTCTGCCGGACGGTGCGTGGACGGTGCGTTTGACCACGGATGTCGCGGTGCCCGAGCCGGGGGAGCACTGGGTCGGTGTGGCCGCTCCCGGTGCCCACCGGGTGGTCGTGGCGGGTGGGCTGGTCTCGGAGTCGGCCGGGCAGATGAGCCCCGACCAGGTGTTCCTGCGCTCGCAGCACCGCAACGTACCTTTCTACGGTACGACGGTCGCCGGCGGGGGAACCGTCCGCGTGGAGGCGGAGGTCCAAGCCTTCGAGGGCGCTAACTGGGGCAACTTCGTCCGGGCGGTCATCCACCACAACCCGCCCGAGCCGGGTCTCGCGGAGGCCATCGCGGCGGCGGCGGAGCGGGCCAAGGCGGTCGACCTGCCCGTTGTCATCGTGGGGACGAACGCGGACGTCGAGTCCGAGGGCTGGGACCGGCCAGACCTGGAACTGCCGGGGGCGCAGAACGAGTTGGTCGAGGCGGTCCTCGCGGTCCGCCCGGATGCGGTGATCGTTGTCAACGCCGGTTCGCCGGTCATCCTGCCCTGGCTGGACCGGGCGCGGACGGTGCTGTGGACGTGGTTCCCGGGCCAGGAGGGCGGCCGTCCGGTCGCCGATGTCCTCGTCGGCCGTACCGAGCCGTCGGGTCGTTTGCCCTGGACATTGCCGGCGTCGTACGCGGATGTTCCCGTGCCGAACGCAGTTCCGGTCGGGGAGGATCTGGTCGTTGACTACGCCGAAGGCATCGACGTGGGCTATCGTGGCTGGCTCCGGCTCGGCCGGGTGCCCGCCCGCCCGTTCGGCTTCGGCCTGGGCTGGACGACGTGGGAGTACGAGGCGGCCGGCTTCTGCGACGCCGGCGGCGACGACATCGGGGTCGAGGTGACGATCCGCAACACGGGTGGACGGCGGGGCCGGGAAACGGTCCAGGTGTTTTTGGCCGTCGGGGACGACCAGGGCGACGAACCGGTCCGGCCGGTCCGCTGGTTGGCGGGCTTCGGGGCGGCCGAGGCCGATCCGGGCGAGTCGGCCGGGGTGCGGGTCACCGTACCGTTGCGCGCCTTCCAGGTCTGGGACGAGGCTTTGGCGACGTGGGTGGTACCGGGAGGGACGTACCGTCTCCTCATCGGCCGCGACCTGGACGACATCCGCTGCGAACTCACCCAGACGATCTGACCGATAATCTGGCTATAATTCTGTACATGACGACTATGCCGATCGCGGAGGCGAGAGCTCGTTTCTCCGAGATTGTTGACGCTGCGCAGACGACCCACGAGCGAATTGAGGTCACGAGGAACGGTCGGCGGGCGGCCGTGCTGCTCGGGGCAGACGACTATGACACTTTGCTTGAGACGCTGGACATTCTGGCGGACGCGGACTTAATGACCGCGATCGCCGAGGCTGAAGCGGAGTTGGCGTGCGGCGAGTGGTGCGACGAGGCTGAAGTCCGGGAAGCGCTGCGGCAGGCCGGACGGGGCTGAGATGGCGTACATCGTACGGCTGTCCCGCGCAGCCAAGCGGGCGCTGGCCGTCGAGTTATCTGAGGCCGTGGCTGCGGCGTGCGTTGAGTTCATCTACGGTCCACTCGCCGAGAACCCGCTCCGGGTCGGGAAACAACTAACCCCGCCGCTTTGGCCGCGCTACTCAGCCCGGCGCGGCGAGTTTCGCATCGTGTACGGGATTCTGGAGGCCGAGGTCATCGTGGAGGTTGTGTCCATCCAGCACCGCCGGGACGTGTACCGGCCGCGGTGACGCGTCCACAGGCAGTTGAGAAGCGTATCTGACAAATCTGGGGGGAGGGGGTCGCCTGACTATTGCTCGGCGTCAACAACGCCCGCGAGTGTCAGGCCTTCTCGGCGCTTCAGCCAGGGGATGAGGCGCAGGGTGATGGGGAGCAGGACGGCCTCCAGGCCAACTTTGTACACGTACCCGACCACGATGTAGTTGCCCAACGTACCCCAGTCGACGACTCCCGCGTACGCGATGGTGCAGAACAGGACCGTGTCCGCCGCCTCGCCGACCACCGTTGAACCCAACAACCGGAACCACAGCGAGCCGGGCCGCGCCCGGTCGCGCAGCTTGACCAGGACTTGCGCGTTGAGCAACTGTCCGACGAGGTAGCCTACCAGCGACCCGGCGACGATCCGCGGGACCAACCCTAGGACCGAGTGCCACGCCACCTGATTGCCCCAGCTGGGATCCGGGGGGGCGATGTCGACCAGGAAGAACACCCCTGTCGCCACGGCGGACACGACGAAGCCCGTCACAATCGCCCGCCGGGCCTTGGCGAAGCCGTACACTTCCGCCAGGCAGTCGCCCAGGATGTACGTGAGCGGGAAGGTGACCGCGCCACCGTCGAAGACCAGCGGCAGGAGGTGAACGCCACCCGGGGCCCACGCCGGCCCGACCGCGATGAGCTTGGTCGCCGCGACGTTGGCGATGAGCAGCAGGGCGCAAAACGCCGCGAGGATCAGGTCGTACACTCTGGGCGCGCTGCCCGCACCATCGTTCTTCACACCGTGAAGTGTACAATAGGGGATACTATTCGACGGAGGTTCACTGATCCCATTGTCCGACCTTGACACACGTTCCGACACCCGGCGCGTCACGGTGCCTTCGTCAATCCCGATGGTTGCCGTCGTCGGCGCCGGGGACGAGTTTCTCCGGGTCCTTGAGTCCGAGCTCGAGGCCGATGTCCATGTCCGCGGCAACGAGGTCACCCTGACCGGCAACCGGTCGGCCGTCGACCACGCCGAGGACGTGCTGACCCAGATGGTGACGATCCTGCGGACCGGGCAGGGCCTGAGTCTTCCCGACATCGTCCGGATCGCCCAGATGGACGACGCGGAACCGCTGCGGCCGGCCGAGGTACTCACCCAATCGATCCTGTCCCACCGCGGGCGGACGATCCGCCCGAAGACGGCCAACCAGAAGCGGTACGTGGACGCGATCGACACCCACACCGTCGTCTTCGGGATCGGCCCGGCCGGAACCGGCAAGACGTACCTCGCCGTCGCCAAGGCTGTCCAGGCTCTCCAGTCCAAGCAGGTGTCACGCATCATCCTGACCCGGCCGGCGATCGAGGCGGGGGAGCGGCTCGGCTTTCTGCCGGGTACGCTGAGCGAGAAGATCGACCCGTACCTCCGCCCGTTGTACGACGCCCTCCACGACATGCTCGACCCGGCGTCGGTGCCTCGGCTCCTGACGGCGGGGACGATCGAGATCGCGCCGCTCGCGTACATGCGGGGCCGGACGCTCAACGACGCCTTCATCATCCTGGACGAGGCGCAGAACACGTCGATGGAACAGATGAAGATGTTCCTCACGCGCCTCGGCTTCGGGTCCACGATGGTCGTGACCGGCGACATCACCCAGATCGATCTGCCCGGCTCGATGCTCTCCGGCCTGCGGGAGGTGCCGGCGATCCTCGAGGGCGTGCCCGACATCGCCTTCTGCCGCCTCACCAACAAGGATGTCGTCCGCCACCCGCTCGTGGGGCACATCGCCGCCGCGTACGATGTGTACGAGGCCCACCGCTCCCGGCCGCCGACTAAAGGAAATCATGATTGACATCAACAACGAGTCCGGTCAGGTCGTCGACGAGAAGGGCCTTGTCAGCCTGGCGACGTACGCCCTGACGCTGCTGCACGTCCACCCCGACGCCGAGCTCTCCATCGTGCTCGTCGACGAGGACACCATGGCCGCGTACCACGAGAAGTTCATGGGCGAGCCCGGGCCGACCGACGTTCTCAGCTTCCCGATGGACGAACTGCGTCCCGGCAGTCCGGACGCCCCGTCGCCGCTCGGTGTCCTGGGCGACATCGTCCTCTGCCCGGCCGTGACCGAGCGGCAGGCGGCCGAAACCGGGCGGACTCCCCGCCAGGAGGCCGACTACCTGCTTGTCCACGGCCTGCTGCATCTCCTGGGTTTCGACCACGTGGAAGAGGCCGAGAAACGGGTCATGTTCGACCTCAATGACCAGATCATCCTGGCCTGGGAGAAGCAGCGGCGGCGATGACCATCACCGTCCACGTGGCCCTGCTCGTCGCGTTCCTCGCCCTGGCCGCCGTGTTCGCGGCCATCCAGGAGGCTTTCTCGACCCTGACGAAGGGGCGGGCGGGCAAGCTCGTGGCCGACGAGGCGAAGCGCGCGGCCACGATCGCGGCCATCGTCGCGGACCCCGCACCCACGGTCTCTACCGCGCTCTTCTTGCGTCTCGTGGGCGAGGTCGGTTTCACCGTCACCCTCACCCACCTCTTCGCCCAGACACTCGCGGGCGGGGCCGGCCCGCTGGTCGGCGCCGGGGCGATCGCCCTGGTCGCCCTGTTCGTCCTCGTGTCGGTGAGCGCCCGGACGCTGGGCCGCCAGCGGCGGATCGGTGTGGCCACCGCGACCTGCGGGCTCATGAAGGTGCTCACGGCGGTGCTGTACATCGTCCCGCAGGCCATGATCCTCATTGGTAACGTGATCACGCCCGGACGGGGGTACCCCGACGGCCCGTTCGCCTCCGAGGACGAGTTGCGGGAGTTCGTCGAGATGGCAGAGGCATCCAACCAGATCGAGGCCGACGAACGGAAGATGATCTACTCCGTCTTCGACCTGGGCGACACACTGGTCCGTGAGGTCATGGTACCCCGCCCGGACGTTCTCTACGTCGAGGAAGGCAAGACCCTGCGACAAGCGCTGTCGCTCGCGCTGCGGTCGGGTTTCTCCCGCATCCCGGTCACGGGCGCCAAGGGGCTGGACGACATCATCGGCATCGTTTACCTGAAAGACATCGTGAAGCGGGTGTACGACTACCCGGACGCCCAGTCGTCCGAGTTGGTGACCTCGCTCATGCGGCCCGTCACCTGGTGCCCCGATTCCAAGCCCGCCGACGACCTGTTGCGGGAGATGCAGGCCGCGCACACCCATTTGGTCGTGGTCGTGGACGAGTTCGGGGGTACGGCGGGGGTCATCACGATTGAGGACCTCCTGGAGGAGATCGTCGGCGAGATCCAGGACGAGTTCGACCGGGAAACCGACCCGGTCACCGAGGTCGCCGACGGGGTCTACCGGGTGTCGTCGCGGCTGTCGCTGGCCGACCTGGGCGACCTGTTCGGGCTGGAACTGGACGACGAGGATGTCGACTCGATCGGGGGGATCCTCGCGAAGACGCTCAACAAGGTCCCTATCCCCGGCTCGACGGTGGACTGGGAGGGGCTGGAGATGACCGCTGACCAGTACACCGGGCGTCGCCACCAGATCGCCACCATTCTCGTCCGCCGGGCCGAGCCTGACCAAGCGCCGGCGGCCGACATCTCGACCCCGGAGGGAGACGCATGACTCACCACTCTGGCTTTGCCTGCTTCGTCGGCCGGCCCAACGCGGGCAAGTCGACCCTGACGAACGCCCTGGTCGGGGCCAAGGTGGCCATCGCCTCGGACCGGCCCCAGACGACCCGTCACATCGTCAAGGGCATTGTCACCACGCCCGGGGCGCAGTTGGTCATCCTGGACACCCCCGGCGTCCACCGCCCTCGTACCCTCCTGGGCGAACGGCTCAACCAACTCGTGTACGACACGTGGGGCGAGGTCGACGTGATCGGGGTGTGCCTGCCGGCCAACCAGCGGATCGGCCCTGGCGACCGCTTCCTCGTCGGACAGATCGCCGCCCTGGCCCGCCGCCCCGCCCTGGTCGCGCTCGCGACGAAGTCCGACACCGTTCCGCCGGGACGGCTCCCGGCCCACCTGCTGGACATCCAGAGCCTCGAAGCGGAGTTTGATGTCCACTGGGCGGACATCGTGCCCGTCTCGGCGGTGACCGGGGAAAACCTCGACGTTCTGCGGGATCTCTTGGTGGCGCGGCTGCCCGAGGGGCCGGCCTTCTATCCAGACGGCGACATCACCGACGAGCCGACCGAAACTCTGGTGGCGGAGCTGATCCGTGAGGCGGCTCTCGCCCACGCGCGGGAGGAGTTGCCCCACTCCATCGCCGTCACCATTTCCGAGATGGGGCTCCGGCCCGACCGGCCCGATGACAAGCCTTTACTCGATATTTTCGCCAAGCTGGTTGTCGAACGCGAGTCGCAGAAACCCATCATTTTGGGCCGCCGGGCCGAGCGGCTGAAGGCGATCGGGGCCGAGGCCCGCCACCGCATCGCCCGCCTCGTTGGCACGCCCGTGTACCTGGATCTGCGGGTCACGGTTCTCAAGGATTGGCAGCGCGATCCCAAGGCGCTGAACCGCCTGGGGTTCTAGACCGGAAAGTAATTAATCCAGCAACACTCTACGGGTGTGTTTCGGTCGATTTTGGCGGTACGCGGTACACTAAATTAGATGTATTTTGAGTGGAGGCCTGGCAATGGGGGAGCGAATGGGGAGGGTTTGATCGGAGAATCGGCGACGCGACGGCTTCGGACTATCGATCAAGGAGGGGCAATGAGTGTTCGTGGGGCTCGTCTTCTGGCTTGTGGGGTTGCGGTCGCTCTCGGAGTGACCGGGATCGCACCGGTTCAAGCGACCCCCGTGATCCCGGCGGCGTCCTACCCCACGATTGACGGTGCGGCGGCGGCGCGACCGCTGGCGCTGGCCTTCCAGAAGGCCTTCACGGACGCCACAGCTAGTGGGGTGTTCCACGGTGCTGACGAAGCGTACGCGCGTCTGGCCAAGGGTACGGTCGATCTCGTGGTGGCGACGGCGCCGACCAAGGCCCAGGTGGACGCGGCCGCGGCGGCCGGCCACCAACTCGACGTGATTCCCGTGGCCAGCGAACCCCTGCAGTTCCTGACGAGCACCGACAACCCCGTGTCTTCTCTCACCGCGGACCAGATCCGCGACATCTACGCCGGCGTGGTCACCGATTGGGCCGCCGTCGGCGGTGTGGCGGGACCGATCACGGCGTACCAGCACCCCACCGACTCAGTCTCCCAGGTCGCGATGGCCGATCTGGTCATGCGCGG
>JAIRVA010000345.1 GCA_031254155.1 Propionibacteriaceae bacterium | reverse complement strand
GGTCAACTAACTGGGCGAGTCGGTCTGCCGCGGTCAGTCGGCCGGTCGGGTTGTTCGGCTGGCAGCAGAACACGAGGTCAATCCCGTCGGTGACGGCGGCGAGGGTGGCGTCGGTCAGGTCGAAATATGGGGGTGACAGGGGCTGATGGATGACCTCGGCGTCGACGGCGCGGGCAGAGTGCGCGTACTCGGTAAACGTCGGGGCGAAGGTAAGGACCCGGCGCGGGCGCAGTGCCCAGGCGATCCGGTGGATGATGTCAGCGGCACCGTTGCCGCACGCAATAGTTGATGCCGTAAGGCCGTGGTGGGCGGCCAGGGCGGCCCGGAGGCCCCGGCAGGCTGGGTCGGGGTACCGGTCGATGGCCGGGATCGCGGCGGTGATCGCCTGGGCGACGGCCGGTGGCGTCCCCAGCGGGCCGACGCTGGTCGAAAAGTCGAGCCGCACGCCTGGATACGCCGCCCGGTCGCCGCCGTGTTCATCCGCCAGCACGGACGATCACCCCCCAGAGGGCCGCCCGCAGACCGACCACGACGGCGAGGGCGAGCCAGGCGGTGGCGCTCATCAGCCGGCCCGCCCGGGCGATGTCGTCGGCGCCGACGGGCCGGAGGGCGTCACCGAGCGTGGGTTTGTCCGACCGTTCCCCGCCGTACGTGGCCGGTCCGCCAAGCCTGATCCCCAGGGCACCGGCGCAGGCGGCTTCGGTCTGGCCGGAGTTCGGGCTCGCGTGCCGGGCGTGGTCGCGCCGCCAGATCCGGTACGCGCCCCGCGCGTCGTCCCCGGTCAAGCGGGAGGCGGCCACCATCATCCCCGCGGCCACGCGGGCCGGCAGCCAGTTCACGACATCGTCGACGCGGGCGGCGGTCCGGCCGAAGTCGCGGTAGCGGGCGTTGCGGTAGCCGACCATCGAGTCCAGCGTGTTGACCGCCTTGTAGACCACCCCGCCGACCCCGCCAGCGACCAGCATGGCGGCGAAGGGCGCGACCACTGCGTCGGTCGTGTTCTCGGCCACCGTTTCCACCGCAGCCCGGGCCACGCCGGTCGCGTCCAATCCGGCGGTGTCGCGGCCGACGATCATCGACACCGCGGACCGGGCGCCGCCGAGGTCGCCGACGATGAGGCTCGTTCGTACCGCCGCCGATTCGTCGCGCAGACTTTTGACTGCCAGACACTGCCAGACGAGAATCGCTTCGACCGCGCCGCCGAGCCAGAGGGAGACGGCGTAGGCCACACCGAGCAGGAGGGCGGTGCCAAGACCGGCGACCGTCAGTGTCACGACCACCAGTCCGGTCCCGCGCCGACGGGCGGTCCGGGACGGCAGCCCGGCGGAGGGTACGAGCACCCGTTCGACGCGGGTGATGAGGGTGCCGAGGCCGCGGACGAGGTGGGGGAGTTGCCGGGGATCGCCGATGAGACGGTCGAGAAGGGCGCCGGTGGTGATGGCGACGGTCGAGGTGGCCAGAAGCGGGACAAAGGACAGCATGTGGGGGCCCATCCTACCTGGTTTGTCTACGGCGGGCCCGGCCGCGTACACTAGATGAGCCGAAGACCGCCGGTTGTCAGTTCCGACTGGCCGAAGAACAGTGTTGACCTGCGCAGGTGACATAGCGTATTTGTACGCCCTGACCTCCTGCGCCGAGATCAGGGCTTTTCTGTGTTCCGGGGGTACGAGGCACCAAGCAGGAAGGAGACCTCATGGCGAGGCCAGACAAGGAAGCGACCGTCAAGGAGCTGAGCGACAAGTTCGCCGGTTCGGCGGCGGCGGTTCTGACCGAGTACCGCGGCCTATCGGTCAAGGCACTCAAAAATCTGCGCCGCTCAATCAGCAGCGACGCCACGTACTCCGTTGCGAAGAACACCCTGACCACCATCGCCGCCCGTAACGCTGGCATCGAGGGACTCGATGACCAACTGAGCGGGCCGACGGCCATCGCCTTCATCACGGGCGACGTGGCCAACGCGGCGAAGGGGATCCGGAACTTCGCGAAGGAGAACCCTGCACTGGTCATCAAGGGCGGCTACATGGACGGACGAGTCCTCGACGCCGACACCGTGAAGAAGCTCGCCGATCTGGAATCGCGCGAGGTTCTGCTTGCGAAGATGGCGGGCGCGATGAACGCCAACCTCTCCAAGGCCGTGTACCTCTTCGCTGCGCCGCTCAGCCAAGCGGCCCGCGCGTGGGGGGCGCTCCAGGAGTCGCGAGCCAGTGCTCAAGCCGCGGAGGCGGCACCCGAGGCGTCAGCCTCAACCCCAGCAGCGAACGCTGCCGACGGAAACCCGGCAGAAGCTGCCACAGAATAGGAAGGATGCCATCATGGCGAAGCTCAGCAACGAGGAACTCCTCGACGCTTTCAAGGAAATGACACTCATCGAGCTCTCTGAGTTCGTGAAGTTGTTCGAAGACACGTTCGGTGTGACCGCCGCTGCCCCCGTGGCCGTGGCCGTCGGCCCGGCCGCCGCCGCTGCTCCGGCGGAAGAGGTCGAGGAGCAGACCGAGTTCGACGTCATCCTCGACTCCGCGGGCGACAAGAAGATCCAGGTCATCAAGGAGGTTCGCGCGCTCACCAGCCTCGGCCTCAAGGAAGCCAAGGATCTGGTCGAGGAGGCCCCGAAGGTCGTCCTCGAGAAGGTCAACAAGGAAGCCGCCGCCAAGGCGAAGGATCAGCTCGAAAGCGCCGGGGCGACTGTCACCATCAAGTGACACCGCGTCCAGCCCACCAATGGCCACCCTCCGGGGTGGCCATTGTCGTGTCGCGCGGGGGTGTTCTTTTCGCGCCCAGTCGGGGTACACTGGGTTGCGACGTACAGATCGAAGTTGTCAGCACGTCGATTTTTGCCCCGGTCGGGAGCTTGCGTTCTGCGAGTTCCTAGGCTAGTGTTGTATTTTGCCTTAGCGTGTCCCTTGTTGTGTGCTTTTAGTGCGGTCAAGAGGCGCGCCATTCCCCCTGGCGAGTTCTGGAAGGACCTATTTTGGCCGCCTTGCGTAGCGCAAAGAAGAACCACATCATTTCTGGCACCGATCGGATTTCGTTCGCGAAAATCCACGAGCCAATGGAAGTCCCGAACCTCCTGGATTTACAGCGAGATTCTTTCGAATGGCTGATCGGCTCCGACGCTTGGCGTGCCAAGATCGCCGGGTCGCTCGCCGAGGGCCGGACCGACATCAACACGAAGTCGGGTCTGGACGAGGTGTTCGAGGAAATCTCGCCCATCGAGGACTTCGGCGGGATGATGTCCCTCTCGTTCCGCGAACCCCGGTTCGAGGAGCCCAAGTACCTGATCTCTGAGTGCCTTGAGCGCGACGCGACGTACTGCGCGCCGCTCTACGTCAAGGCCGAGTTCATGAACAACGAGACCGGCGAGCTCAAGGAGCAGACGGTCTTCATGGGCGACTTCCCGCTGATGACCCCGGACGCCACGTTCATCATCAACGGCACTCAGCGCATCGTCGTCTCGCAGCTCGTCCGCTCTCCGGGCGTTTACTTCGAGATCACGCCGGACAAGACCTCCGACAAGGACATTTATACGACCAAGGTCATCCCGTCCCGGGGGGCCTGGCTCGAGTTTGAGATCGACAAGCGCGACACCGTCGGTGTCCGCCTCGACCGGAAGCGGAAGCAGTCCGTGACCGTCTTCCTCAAGGCGCTCGGCTGGACCGAGGAGGAGATCCTCTCCGAGTTCGCCGAGTTCGAGTCGATCCGGCTGACTATGGAGAAGGACCACGTCCACACCGAGGACGAGGCTCTGCTCGACATCTACCGCAAGCTGCGCCCCGGCGAGCCGCCGGCCCGCGAGGCCGCGAAGCAGTTGATCGACGGGTACTACTTCAACCACAAGCGGTACGACCTGGCGAAGGTCGGACGGTACAAGATCAACAAGAAGCTCGGGCTGACCCTGCCGATGGACGCCCAGGTCTTGACCAAGGAAGACATCACCGCCGCGGTCAAGTACATCTGCGCGATGCACGAGGGCCGGACCGAGCTGAACGGCCTGCCCGTCGAGACCGACGACATCGACCACTTTGGCAACCGCCGCCTGCGGACCTCCGGCGAGCTGATCCAGAACCAGCTCCGTACCGGTCTGTCCCGCATGGAGCGCGTCGTCCGCGACCGCATGACGACCCAGGACATCGAGGCCATCACCCCGCAGACCCTGATCAACATCCGGCCCGTCGTGGCTGCGCTGCGGGAGTTCTTCGGGACCAGCCAGTCGTCGCAGTTCATGGACCAGACGAACCCCGTCGCCGTCCTCACGCACAAGCGCCGCCTGTCGGCCCTCGGCCCCGGCGGTCTCAGCCGCGACCGGGCCGGCATGGAGGTCCGTGACGTCCACCCCTCCCACTACGGCCGCATGTGCCCCATTGAAACCCCGGAAGGCCCGAACATCGGCCTCATCGGCTCGCTGGCGTCGTTCGCCCGCGTCAACGCCTTCGGTTTCATCGAGACCCCGTACCGCAAGTGCGAGAAGGGCCGCGTGACCGACCAGGTCGAGTACCTGACCGCCGACGAGGAAGACCGCTACATCATCGCCCAGGCCAACGCCAAGATCGATGAGAAGGGCAAGTTCATCGAGGACCACGTCCTCGTCCGCATCAAGGATGGCGACGTCGACCAGGTGGCGCCGTTGGACGTGCAGTACATGGACGTCTCCCCGCGCCAGATGGTGTCGGTCGCGACCGCGCTCATCCCGTTCCTCGAGCACGACGACGCGTCGCGGGCCCTGATGGGCGCCAACATGCAGCGTCAGGCCGTACCCCTGATCCGCAACGAGGCCCCGCTCGTGGGCACGGGCATGGAGTACCGTGGCGCCGTCGACGGTGGCGAGGTCACGCTGGCCGGGAAGCCGGGGGCCGTCCGGTCCGTGTCGGCGGACATCATCGAGATCGCGAACGACGACGGGACGTACTCGGCGTACAAGCTGAAGAAGTTCACCCGCTCCAACCAGGCCACCTGCATCAACCAGCGCCCGCTCGTGGTGGAAGGCCAACACGTCGAGGTGGGCACACCGCTCGCCGACGGGGCGTGCACCGACCGCGGCGAGATGGCGCTTGGCCGTAACCTGCTCGTGGCGTTCATGCCCTGGGAGGGCCTCAACTACGAGGATGCCATCATCCTGTCGGAGCGCCTGGTGCAAGACGACGTCCTGACCTCGATCCACATCGAGGAACACGAGGTCGACGCCCGCGACACGAAGCTCGGGCCGGAGGAAATCACCCGCGACATCCCGAACCAGTCGGACGAAGCGCTGGCGAACCTGGACGAGCGCGGTATCATCCGCATCGGCGCCGAGGTGACGACCGGTGACATCCTCGTCGGCAAGGTCACCCCCAAGGGCGAGACCGAGCTGACCCCGGAGGAGCGCCTGCTGCGGGCGATCTTCGGCGAGAAGGCGCGGGAGGTCCGCGACACCTCGATGAAGGTGCCGCACGGCGAGTCCGGCACGGTCATCGGTGTGCGCGTCTTCGACATCGAGGAGGGCGACGAACTCGCTCCCGGCGTCAACCAGATGGTCCGGGTGTACGTGGCGCAGAAGCGCAAGATCTCGGTCGGTGACAAGATGGCCGGCCGCCACGGCAATAAGGGTGTCATCTCGAAGATCCTGCCGCAGGAGGACATGCCGTTCCTGGAGGACGGTACGCCGGTCGACATCATCCTGAACCCGATGGGTGTGCCGTCGCGTATGAACGTCGGCCAGGTGCTGGAAACCCACCTCGGGTGGGTGGCCAAATCTGGCTGGGACATCGCGCACGTCGACGAGCGCTGGGCGCGGCACCTGAAGAACATCGGCCTCGAGCACGCCGACCCCGACAGCCACGTCGCCACCCCGGTGTTCGACGGCGCGACCGAGGACGAGATCACCGGCCTGCTGGCGCACGGCCTGCCCAACCGCGACGGCGTGATGCTCGTCAACGCGGGTGGCAAGGCGCGGCTGTTCGACGGCCGGTCCGGCGAGCCGTATCCCGACCCGATCGGCGTCGGCTACATGTACATGCTGAAGCTCCACCACCTGGTCGACGACAAGATCCACGCCCGGTCGACGGGCCCGGTCTCGATGATCACCCAGCAGCCCCTCGGCGGCAAGGCGCAGTTCGGCGGCCAGCGGTTTGGTGAGATGGAAGTTTGGGCCCTTGAGGCGTACGGCGCGGCTTGGGCTTTGCAGGAGTTGCTGACCATCAAGTCCGACGATGTCACCGGACGGGTCAAAGTCTACGAAGCGA
>JAIRVA010000340.1 GCA_031254155.1 Propionibacteriaceae bacterium | reverse complement strand
AGAACGAGGAAGGAAATCGCCGCCGTGATGAACGGCCCGACCTTGATGCCCCCCACCGTGACAGCGTCGAAGTTCGGCTGCCCGCCGATCCGGCTGAGCAAGCTCATGATGATCGACGTGAACGCCGTCACCACCGCGGTGAACGAAGCGCCCAGGATGAATGCCACGGCCAAGTCGATCAAGTTGCCGCGCATGAGAAAGTGTCGAAAACCTTTCACCGTACCTCCAAGTCAGATGCCAACCTTCCTATCGTACGGGGAACTCAGTTGACGGCAGCGGACGACACGGGAGAGAGTTGGAGGGTGGCATTTTCCATTCTTGACACAATCGGCAACACGCCGCTCGTCCCGCTCAACCGTCTGAACCCCAACCCCGCCGTCGAACTCTACGCCAAGGTCGAGGGCTTCAACCCGACGGGCAGCATCAAAGACCGGATCGCCCTTAAGATGGTCGAGCAGGCCGAGAGCGAGGGGGTCTTGCGGCCCGGCAAGGCGATCATCGAGGCAACCTCGGGAAACACCGGCATCGCGCTGGCGATGATCGGGGCGGTCAAGGGGTACGAGGTCCACATCGTCATGAGCGCCGCCGTCTCAGTCGAGCGCCAGAAGATGATCAAGGCCTTCGGGGGCGAGATCATCCTGACCGATCCCGCCCTGGGGACCGACGGCGCCATCCTCAAGACCCGCGAGCTGATCCGGCAAAACCCCGGCACATACTTCCATCCCGACCAGTTCACCAACGTCTACAACAAGCTCGCCCACTACGCGACGACCGCCGAGGAGATCTGGGACCAGACGGCGGGCCGCGTCACCCACCTCGTGTCGGCCCTTGGCACATCGGGGACGATCATGGGCGTCGGCATGGGACTCAAGGAGAAAAACCCGGCGGTCAAGATCATCGAGGCCCAACCGGTCCGCGACCACTACATCCAGGGGCTGAAAAACATGCAGGAGGCGATCGTCCCCGAGATCTATGACCCCCGTGAGATCAGCGAATCCGTGGCCATCGAGAGCGAGGACGCCTTCGCCATGGCCCGGCGGATCGTCGCTGAGGAGGGCATCTTCGTCGGGATGAGCAGCGGGGCGGCCATGCTCGCCGCCCGGCAGGTCATTGAGCGGCTCGACTCCGGCGTCATGGTCGTCATTTTCCCTGATCGCGGGGAAAAATACCTGAGCACCAACCTCTTCCTCGTGGATTAAGACGGGTCGATGAAACACGCCGTTGTTGCGCTCACCGGAGTGGTACCGACCAGGGGCGAGGCCGATCTGGTCGAGTTCGCCGCCGCCCTGCCGGGGACCCAGGTCTGGGTGGTGGTGGGGGCGCGAGCCGGGGAGCCCATCCTGATCGCGGACAAGCTGGCCGCGTTACGCGAGCAGTGGACGGGGACGTCGCACGTCCGGTTCCGCGCGGCCGCCATCACAAATGGTCCGGCGCCAGACGGGGGCGACTGGGCCTGGTGGGCGACCACCATCAACCGTGGCTGCCCGGAAGCCGGTGAAAGGTGGGATTACGTGGTGGCGCCCCAGGCGGCGGGCCAGCCGCTGGCCGCCGCGCTGGGGGCGCGGCTCATCACGATGACCGGCGGCCCGCACCCCGTGACCGACCGGGATGTCCGCGCTGATCCGTGGCGCCACTGGGCGGACATCCTGCCCGCGATCCGGCGGTCCCGGCTGACCACGATCACCCTGTTCGGCCAGGAGTCGGTGGGTAAAACCACGCTGGCCGCGCGGGTCGCCGGGGAACTGGGGGCCGGGTGGCTGCCGGAGTGGGCGCGGTTGTTCCTGGACCAGGTCGGTACGACGATCAACCCCCAAGTCATGGCGGCCATCGCCGCCGGCCAGACCGCCTGGCAGGTGACGGCCCGCCACCGGGCGGCCCACCCCGTCCTCCTCCAGGACACCGACCTCTACTCCAGTCTCGGGTATTTCCAGCTCCTGGATGTCCCGCTCCCGCCCCACCTGGCGGACGACGCCGCCCGCCTCGCGTCTGACCTCTACATCGTCCTGCCCGACGACATCCCGTTCGTCCCGGATGCCCAGCGGTACGGCGGGGATGTCCGCGAAACCCCCCTCGCGTACTGGACCCGCCTGCTCGACGCGGCCGGACAACCGTACGTCGTCGCGCCGGCCGGTGACGCCGACACCAAGGCCGCCTACATCACCGGGTGGGCCCGCTCGCTCTTCGCCGACCGCTGGCGCGAGATCCGGGAGGGCCGGGTCGCCGCCACCGCCGCCCCGCTCGGGTAGAGTGAGGGGATCGGCCCGCGTGCGGAATTCACCCGGGCCCCGGGGCATCGGAGGTGTTCGGATGAATGTGCTGGTGACTGGAGCAAACGGGTACCTTGGCACGGTCTTGGTCCCCCGGTTGGCAAGCGAAGGGTACGCGGTGACATCCCTCGCCCTGCCCGGCGAGGATACCGACCACATTGCGCAGTTCTCGACGGTGGAGACCGCCGATGTCTGCGACGCTGCGGGCCTGGAAAGGCTCCCCGCAGCCGACGTGGTCATCCATCTGGCCGGGGTCATCGACATCGGCTCCGGGCACCGGGCACTGATGAAACGGGTGAACGTCCAGGGGACGCGGAACGTGGCCGAGTGGTGCCGGCGACGGGGGACGCGGCTGCTGTACTGCGGTTCGGTCCACGCCATCCCCGTACTCCCCCGCCCCGCGGTCATGGCCGAACCACCGACGTTCTCCCCGCGGCTGGTCAAGGGGCTCTACAGCCAGACCAAAGCCGAGGCGACCCGGCTTGTGCTCGGCAAGGTGGCGGCGGGTTTGGACGCGATGGTCGCGCTGCCGTCCGGGGTCATCGGCCCCGGAGAGCGCCGCCCCACGAACATCGGCTCGCTCATCGTCGATCTCGTCTGCGGCCGGCTGACCGCGTTCGTCGACGGCCAGTACAACTTCGTGGATGTCCGCGATGTCGCCGACGGGATCACCCGGATGCTCGACCACTGGGAAACCGGCGGCTGCTACATCCTGGCCGGGCACGAGATCACGGTCCCCGAGATGCTCCGCGTCGTCGCCGGGGCCAGCGGTCGGGCGATGCCCCGGACGCGCCTGCCGTACTGGTTCGTACTGGCGACCGCACACCTGTCCGAACTCTATTACCACGTCCGTCGGCAAAAACCCTTGTACACCCACTATTCCATCAAGACTCTACGCGCCAACTGCCGTTTCTCCATCCAGAAGGCGGCCGACGCGTTCGGCTACTCCCCCCGCCCCGCCGAGATCAGCCTCACCGACATGACCCGCTGGATCATGGATCACTTCGTCGAAGAAGCGCGGGTGAAGTACCGTCCCTGCGCCTTCCGGGAACCGGCCAAGCGGACATCCGCCCCGGCGGTCTCGCTCTGAAAGACTGTCTTCACCGATCATCCATTTCGGACCGTAGCGCGGAAAAGAACGCTTCGTCCGCCGGGCGCCACGGGCCCTCAGACCCGGCAAGAACCATCTAAGGAACCACTGATCTACCATGCGCCGTCATCCGAACGCCAGGACGGGCGATCTACGCCTACTACATGTTGCGGTGGACGTCCAGTCCACTTACAACATGTAGTAGCCGTATCTCATCCCGCCTGACGCCCGGCTGACGACACAGCATAGATCAGCACTT
>JAIRVA010000333.1 GCA_031254155.1 Propionibacteriaceae bacterium | reverse complement strand
TCGACACCGATGCCGAACGAGATCTTGCGGACGGTGAACGCCTCCTGGATACCGGAGCCGTTCCGGGCGATCACGGCCCCCGCAAAGATCTGGATCCGGGACCGCGTCCCTTCCACGACCTTCACATGGACCTTGACCGAATCACCCGGCCGGAAGTTGGGGATGTCCTGGCGCAAGGACAGGGCATTGACTTCGGAAATGAGTTGGTGCATCACACGTACCTCTCAGGTGCCACAGGTCACCCTCGTATCATCATCTAGGTGCGGGTACGGCGAACCCCCTGTGGCAGGGACCGTACGGACGCAATCTGTCATTTTGCCACATGTCCTTGGTTGTACGCCAATCCACCTATGCTAACGCAAGTCAATCCTCTTTGCGGTTGGTGCCCCTGCCTCGGAGGGCACCTCCATTTGTGGTTGGTGCCCCTGCCTCGGAGGGAACCCACCCCACCTGTCCTCAGATTTGGGGGACCGAGGGTCCCCGAAATCTTCCGGCGGCGGGGTTCCCCCCCTCCGGGCGCGGGGACAGCCGTCCGTGGTGAGTCGTCAGCAGATGCGCCCGATCTTTTGGGGGCGGACGGGCGCTGGTCATCAGTTGTCGGCTGGCCACGTAGGAGCGCCTAGCATCAGTGGCGCTCCCTGTGGTCGATCCGCTGACCGTCTCTTGGTGTCATAACGTGTGGGTGGAGGTTCGAGTGATGGGAAATGTACAGTTGGGCGCCGGGAACCCGTACATAATCCAGCAGTCGAGCTTGTGGACGTACGTTATGACAGCAAGAGGGGCCGGGGGGACAGGCGCTCACCAGGGACCAGCGGGCAGTTGGTGGCCAGCGCCCGTCAGCCCCCAAAAGAAGAACGGGCGGACGGTGGTGACAACCCCGTACGTGATGAACCTGGGACGCGCAAAAGTGGTAACCCGGGCAGAGACTGGATTCCAGGAGGAAACCCGGCCGCGCCCGTCGGAGGGGCCCCCATGCCCGCAGGATTGTCCGGGGACCTCCGGTCCCCGGACAATCCGAGGACGCATGGGGAGGCCGCCGACGAGGCAGGCCGAGTCAGCAAACCAAGGAGCAGAACGCAGAAGACCAGGAGTCGATCACGCCGGTTGCTGAAGTGCCGACAGGTACACCCCAATACCGTGACCAAGCTCAACGGGTACCCCGCAAGCGACGAGGGCCCGTTCGATGATCCCCAGAGCCTGGACCTCGTCGTTCACCCCGATATTGCCCATGTGGCCAAGCCGGAACATGCGGCCGGCGTACGCCCCGAGTCCCCCGGCGACGGTCATCCCCTCGGCGAACACCGTACTGCGGAACTTGGCATCATCCAGACCCTCGGGGTACACCAGGTTGGACAACGTGACCGCGCGGCACCCCTCCGCGGCCAGAACGCGGAAGCCCAACGCGGTGAGGGCGGCTTGCATGGCGCGGGCGTTGGCGGCGTGGCGGTCGGCCCGGGCTCGTAGGCCCTCTTCGGCGACGATCCGTACGGCTTCCTTCAGCGCCCAGACGAGGTTGATGGCCGGGGTGGCGAAGTACTTCGACGGGTCGGTCATGACGGGCAGCCATTTCTCGAAGTCAACGAAATACTCCGGGATCGTCCCGAGGGACCGCCGCCGCGCGAGGGCCCGTTCGCTCGCCCAGAGGATGAACATCCCGGGGCAGACGCCGAAGGCCTTCTGGGAGCCGGTGAACAGGATGTCGATGCCCATACCGTCCACGTCCTCGAACTCGCCGGCGGTCGCGGCGACGCCGTCCACGATGTAGAGCGTCCCGGGGTACGCCTTCAGCATGGCCCCGATCTCGGCGACGGGCGCGGCCACCCCGGTCGCGGTGTCGACGTGGGAGACGGTGACGATCGCGTACGGTTTCTCGGCCAGCTTGGCCTCGATCTGCGCCACCGGGACGGTCAGACCCCACTCGGCCGCGAGCACGTCGACCACCAGTCCCTTGCGCTCGCAAATCTCGATGAAACGGTCGCCGAAGAAGCCATGGCTGACGATCAGCACGTTGTCACCCCGCTTCGTCGTGTTGGCGATCGCCATCTCCATCGCCAGCGTCCCCGTGCCGGCCAGGGGAAACGCCTGACCCGAGCAGTTGAGCAGCGTCCCGAGATCCGCGATCAGTCGCCCGTAGTCAGCGACGAACCGCGGGTCGCCGAACGCCTGCATGTCACGGGCCATCTCGGCCTGGATTGATCGTGCCACCGGGGTGGGTCCCGGGATCCCGACCAGTACGGAATCTCTCATCATGTCTCTTTTCTCGATTGTTCGCCCCGTTGTTGTCAGTTTACGCCGGTTGGTCGAAAATCGGTCCCACGGTCCGGGTCCGTTTGAGTTCGAAGAAACCGGGGTACGCCATGACGGCGCGGACGCCGTCGAACAACTGCCCAGCCGCCTCGCCCGTCGGAGCGGGCGAGATGACGGGCCCGAAGATGGCCACGCCCTCGAGGTGGATCACCGGGGTACCGACATCCATCCCCACCGGGTCCATCCCCGCGTGGTGGCTCGCCCGCAACGCCTCGTCGTACCGTGTCGTCGTACAGTCGTCCGCGATCCCCGAGTCAAAACCCAGGTCCCCGAGGGCCGCCCGGACCGTCGCGGGCGTCTTGGGCTCAGCCAACGGGTGGTACCGCGTCCCCAGCGCGGTGTAGAAGGCCCGCAGCCCGGTCTGGTCGTAGCGTTCCGCCACCGCGACCGCCGCCCGCGCGCCGTACCACGCCTCGGTCTCCATCCGGCGCCGGTAATCGGGGTCGAGGCCGTCCTGCCCCTCGTTCAGAACCGCGAGACTCATGACGTGGAAGACCACCTCGGCGTCACGGACCCGTTCCACCTCCGTGAGCCACCGCGATGTCAGCCACGCCCACGGGCACAAGGGATCAAACCACAAATCAACCGTCGTCATGACACTACTCAACCACACCGGCGGCCCCCCGGCCACCACCAG
>JAIRVA010000316.1 GCA_031254155.1 Propionibacteriaceae bacterium | reverse complement strand
GCGGATCGACGCGCAACGAGGAACTCATCGAGATGCTCGAACTGGAGAAATCGCTGCTCTACATCAACACCTCCCTCGTCTCCAACCAGCGGGTGCTCGAACGGCTGGTCCGAGCACCGGCGGTCAAGAAGTACCCCGAGGACGACGACCTGTTGCAGGACACCATCATCGAAAACGAGCAAGCCATGGAGATGTCGAGCATCTATTCGGGCATCCTGTCCGGCACGATGGACGCGTACGCCTCCATCATCGCCAACAACCAGAACGCGATCATGAAGACGCTGGCGCTTGTCACCATCGTGTTGTCGATCCCGACGATGATCTTTTCCGCGTACGGGATGAACCTTGAGGGTATCCCGGCCGCCCACTCGATCTGGAGCTTCGCGGTGGTCGTGGGGGCGGCGTTCATCATCGCCTTCGTGGCACTGGGGTTCTTCATCCGCAAGAAGTGGTTCTAGGGAGACTTGATGGAGCAACACACGGTACCGGGCTGGGACGACTATTTCCTGGGCATCGCCCACGCGGTGGCGGCGCGGGCGAAGTGCCGGCGCCGGACGGTCGGCGCCGTCCTCGTGGTGGGCCGGCGGATCATCGCGACGGGGTACAACGGTGCCGCACCGGGCGAGCCGGACTGCCTGGACGGCGCCTGCCCGCGGGGGCTGCTGGACTACACGACGGTACCCGGTCTGGGCGACTACGACCGCCCCGGTACGCCGGGCTTCTGCATCGCGATCCACGCCGAGGTCAACGCCCTGTTGTTCGCCACACGCGACACCAAGGGGGCGACGGCGTACATCACCGACCCCCCCTGCCCGGGCTGCCGCAAGGCGCTCGCCGCCGCCGGGATCGAACGCGCCGTCTGGCCGGACGGCGAGTATGACCGGGCCGGGCTGACCGCGTGGGCGTGAGCGCATCGCCGTACGTACGTGAACACTCAAACCAGACCATGGAAGGAACTCATATGACCACAACCCCCTGCGCCATCGCGACGGATCAGGCCCCCGCGGCCATCGGCCCGTACTCCCAGGCCGTCCGGGCCGGGAACTTCGTCTACGTGTCGGGCCAGATCCCGATCAACCCGGCCATCGGCAAGATCGAGGCGACGGACGTCGTCGGCCAGGCCGCCCAGGTGATCACGAACCTGGCCGCGATCCTCGCCGCCGCCGGGCTCGGCCTCGGCAACGTCGTGAAGACCACCGTCTACCTCACCGACATCGCGGATTTCGCCGCCGTCAACGAGGTGTACGCCAGCCGCTTCACCACCTCACCCCTCCCCGCCCGGGCCGCTTTCCAGGTCGTCGCCCTGCCGGCCGGCGCCAAGGTCGAAATCGAAGCCGTGGCGTACGACCCCCGGGTCTAGCCGGTTGGCCGTTCCGGAGTTAGTACCCCGACCATTCCGGAGTTCATGAGCCGACCGTTTCGGAGTTCATGCTAAGCTCAATGTATGAGAACTCCGAGCGATCTCATCCACCGCCACATTGAGGACGTCGCCTTGGAGCGCATCAAGGACACTCCGGTACTGTTGCTTGAAGGTCCGCGTACGGTGGGCAAGTCAACCCTGCTACGCACGCTCGCCGAACACACGGGCGGGCGCTTGGTCGATCTCGACGACCTTGACACCCGCACGGCGGCGATTCGTGATCCTGCCACCATCATCGGCGGGCCCAAGCCGTTGCTCATCGACGAGTATCAGCACGCCCCGATGCTGCTCGACGCCATCAAGGCACAGCTCAACCGCGACGGCAACCCCGGCCAGTTCATCCTCACCGGGTCGGCCCGACACGAGTCTCTGCCCCGAACCGCCCAGGCACTGACCGGCCGTCTTCAACGCCTACCCGTGTTGCCGTTGGCCCAGGCCGAACTGGACCGCACCAGACCCCGTTTACTGGAACGGGCACTGACGCTTCCGCACACATTGGTCACCCCGGCCCAGTCGTCGACCTCACGCGAGGAGTACATCCAGCGTGTCGTTCGGGGCGGACTTCCGTTGGCGCTAGCTTCGCGGACTGATCATGCTCGCCACGTCTGGATTGATGACTATGTCAAGTTGACGCTTGAGCGTGATGTTCAAGAGTTGTCGCGCTTGCGGCAGGCGCGCGTACTGCCCGATCTACTGGCGCGATTGGCGGGTCAGACACCCGGCGTGCTGAATGCGACGAGCCTGGCAGGGCCAGTCGGAATCGACGAGAAAACGGCCCGCGACTACATTCGCCTGTTGGAAGCGGTGTTTCTGGTTCACTTGCTGCCGGCGTGGGATCGTACGCTCACGAAGCGAACCACCGTCCGGCCAAAGATTCACCTTGTCGACACGGCGGTGGCATCACGGCTGCTTCGCCTGACCGCCGAAAAGCTGGCCCGCCGCGAGGCCGCCGCAATGAGGGAGTTCGGGCATCTGCTCGAGACCTTCGTTGTGAATGAGTTGCTCCGGGAAGCCAGCTGGTCGGGTCCCGTCGCCGATGCCGGTCACTGGCGAACCAAAGATGGGTACGAGGTCGATCTTGTGATCGAAGCCGATGATGGTGGCGTTGTTGGTTTTGAAATCAAGTCAGCCGCCCAGGCAGCTGGGAACGACTTCCGTGGCCTTGAGCGACTGCGGGACCTCCTCGGATCAGCCTTTGTCGCCGGCTTTGTCCTCTATACAGGGGTACGCAGTTACACCTACGGTGATCGCCTCCACGTCCTTCCGATCGACCGACTCTGGACCCGAGAAGAGGTCAGTTCGACCCAGCCCGACAAGTTGGCCGAGGATCTCGTACGAGAAGGGTGACGCCTTCGCCCATTTCGGACGCCACTGGCCGACCAGTCGGTCGGGCGACCGCCACAGCGGTCACACGAACTCGCTCGACGCTTCGTTGGTCTCGTTCTCCAGGCTGGCGAGTTTCCGGCCGGCGTCGGCGGCCTCTTCGGGGGTCACCCCAGGACGGTGCATGATGGCGGTGAGCTTCTGGATCTGCTTCGAGCGGGCCAGGATCTCGGAGAGCCGGATGGGGTCCTGGTCGGAGGTGCCGGGGTTGGAGGCGATGAACGCATTGAGCCAGCGTGTCCGGGGGTCGATGTCGATGATGAGAGTCTTCATCAGCAGGGTCGCGGGGATGGCGAGGATCGCGCCGAGGGGGCCCAGGATGTACGCCCAGAGCAACAGGGACAGTACCGCCATCGTCGGGGTGATCCCCACCGCGTCGCCGGCGAACTTCGGCTGGATGAACGTCTGGAACAAGACGTTGAACACACAATACCCGACGACTACCCACAGGGCCGTCAACGGGTTGTTGGCGAGGAACGCCATTATCACGGGCGGGATGATGCCGAAGAGGAAGCCAATGTTCGGGATGTAGTTGGTGACGAAACTGAAGACGGCCCAGATGGCCGCGAGCGGCACCCCGAGGGCCAGCAGCAACCCCCAGTTGCAGAGCGACACGATGACACCGAAAATGGTGGTGACAACCCAGTACTTCCGCGTCCCCCGGGCGAACGAGTCGAGTGCCCAGGCCAGATCGGGGTTGTGCCGCTCCCCCAGCCGCTGCATCCGCTCGGAGAAGCCCACCGAGTCGAGGATCATGAAGAACAGGATCATCACCACGGTCGCCACCATCGCGATGACGTTGGTCAGACTGGACACGATGCCCTGCAGGGGGGCGATGATCGTTGACGGGCTGATGGTGTTCAACTGGTCCGCCGCCCACTGCACCACCAGGTTGGTGTCGATGTTCATCCGGTCGGCGAACTCGTACAACTGGTCGCGCCAGCGGTAGAACTGCTGGTTGTACCGCGGCAACTCCTGGATGAGGCGCGCCACGGTCCACCCGATCGACCACATCATCGCAGTGAGCGCGGCGAGGGCGGTGAGGCCGGCGACGGTCGAGGCCAGGAAACGCGGAATGTGCCGGGCCAGGGCCCGCTGGATCGGCCAGACCACGACGACGAGGTTCAAGGCCATGAACGCGGCCGCAATGGTTCCCTGGATCTCCTGGATGCCCTGGGCCGCGAGGAAAACGGCGGCCAGCCCCACGAGCAGCGTCAGCGCCCGGGGCATGTACGAACGGTCAGCCACGCCCGTTCCATTCGTACCATTGTGAAGGGAGAGGTCCGGTGCTTGCGACATGACCCCAGTTTGCCACACCGCGGCGGGCGGACGCGGCAACCCACGCCCGGCGTTCGGATGGCCGCCCATGGCTTGGACCTAGTCGTCTCGTCCCCAGGCGTACGAATGGCGACGGACAGCGTAGGATAACTAAGGAAGTGCTGATCTACGCTGTGTCGTCAGCCGGGCGTCCGGCGGAGTGAGATGGCGGCACATGGTAGATCAGTGGTTCCCCAAGGATAATCCCACGAGAGAGAGGACGGCGATGCCCGAGTTTTCGTACAGTGACATGCTTCCGACAACGGCTGACACCACTGTGTACCGCAAGTTGACCGCCGAGGGCGTCCGGCTCGTCCAAGACGCCGGCGGCCGGAGCTTCCTGGAGGTCGACCCCGCCGTCCTCACCCTGCTCGCCGAGACGGCCTTCCACGACATCGCCTTCTACCTAAGGACCGCCCACCTCGGCCAGCTCCGCCTGATCCTGGAGGATCCCGAGGCCTCGGACAACGACAAGTTCGTCGCGCTCGACCTGCTGAAGAACGCCGTCATCGCGGCGGCGGGCGTGTTGCCGATGTGCCAGGACACCGGTACGGCGGTCATCATGGGCAAGCGCGGGTCGCGGATTCTCACCACGGGCCCCGACCCCGACGAGCGCAGCCTCGCACTCGGGGTCTACGAGGCCTACAAGACACTCAACCTGCGCTACTCCCAGAACGCGCCGCTGACGATGTTCGACGAAGTCAACACGGGGACGAACCTGCCGGCACAGATCGAGCTGTACGCCGACACCGAGCCCAGCCACGCCCTGTCGTACAAGTTCCTGTTCATGGCCAAGGGGGGCGGTTCAGCCAACAAGAGTTACCTGTACCAGGAGACGAAGGCCCTGCTCAACGAGGACTCGCTCATGCGGTTCCTGGAGGAGAAGGTGGCCTCGCTCGGTACCGCGGCCTGCCCGCCGTACCACCTCGCCGTCGTCATCGGCGGTACGTCGGCCGAGTTCGCCCTGAAGACCGCCAAGTACGCCTCGGCCCACTACCTGGACACGCTGCCGACGGCCGGGACGGTCGCCGGACACGGTTTCCGCGACATCGACCTGGAGGCGAAGGTCCTGGACATGACCCGGCGGCTCGGGATCGGTGCCCAGTTCGGCGGCAAGTACTTCTGCCACGATGTCCGGGTGGTCCGGCTGCCGCGCCACGGCGCGTCCCTGCCCGTCGCCATCTGCGTTTCCTGCTCGGCCGACCGGCAATGTACGGCGAAGATCACGCCCGAGGGCGTGTTCATCGAGGAACTGGACACCGATCCGGCCCACTTCCTGCCCGAGGTGACCGACACCGAACTGGGCGGGGAGGTTGTGCACATCGACCTCACCCGGCCGATGCCCGAAATCCTCGCGGAGCTGACGAAGTACCCCGTCCGGACCCGTCTGTCCTTGACCGGCCCCATGATCGTGGCCCGCGACATCGCCCACGCCAAGATCAAGGAGCGCCTGGACCGCGGCGATCCGATGCCGGAGTACCTGATGGATCACCCGGTGTACTACGCCGGGCCGGCCAAAACCCCGCCCGGGATGGCCTCCGGTTCGTTCGGCCCGACGACGGCCGGGCGCATGGATTCATACGTCGACCAGTTCCAGGCCGCGGGTGGTTCGATGATCATGGTCGCCAAGGGCAACCGCTCCAAGGCCGTGACCGACGCCTGCCAGAAACACGGCGGGTTCTACCTGGGTTCCATCGGCGGCCCGGCCGCCCGGCTGGCGCAGGACTGCATCAAGCACGTCGAGGTCCTGGAGTACCCCGAGCTCGGCATGGAGGCGATCTGGAAGATCGACGTCCAGGACTTCCCCGCCTTCATCGTGGTCGACGACAAGGGCTCGGATTTCTTCGCCACCATCAAGCCCCTGACCTACACCATCGGGAAGCGGCCCGGACTGTAAGCGGTACGGGAGCGGCCAGATCAGATCTGCTCGCCGTTTCACCACGGTCTGCTCGCCGTTTCACCACCCCAAACCCGGCCTAGAGGCCGTACCTTTCTGACGTGGACTTGGCTCCACGTGCCCTCTAGGGCTATTTTGTATACACAGGAAGGAACGGGATGAAGACGGCGCTCTACCAGCAGGTGTACGACGAACTGCGGCAGCGGATCACCACCGGGCAGATTGACGTCGGTGCCCGGCTCCCGGGCTTGGAAGCGCTGGCCAGCAGCTTTGGCGTGTCGACGATCACCGCCCGGAAAGCGCTGGACATGCTGACGGCTGATGGGCTGGTGATGCGGCGGCCCCGCATCGGCACCCTCGTGGTCGCGGCGACACCCACGCTCGCCGCCGTCCCCACAGCCGGCCCGTCACTGATCGGGTGCGTGATGACCAACTATGACGACACGTTCGGCACCGCCCTTCTCTCGGGAGTGCTCGAGGCGGCCGATGGCCGGGCCGACGTCGTCGTCAAACGGTCACTGGGCGATCTCGTCCGGGAGGAGCGCGCGATCAGCGAGTTGGTCCAGTTGGGTGCCCGCGGCATGATTGTGCTGCCCACCAGTTCCCACCAGGTGCCGACCGCCGTCCTCGCCCTGACCGCCCAGAAGTACCCCATGGTCATCGTGGACCGCTCGTTTGACGCCGTACCCGTGTCGGCGGTCTCGTCGGACAACTTCGGCGGCGCGAAGCTCGCCACGGAGTACCTGATCGGACTCGGCCATCACCACATCGGCTGGCTCGCACCGCCCTCGGCGATCTCGACCGTCGAGGACCGCCACGCGGGCTACGTCCGCGCGCAGGCCGAGCACGGGATTGCCTACCTCGCGTCACAGGAGTTGACGACACTGGCGTCCGTCGTACCGGGGGCCGCCGACGGAATGGAAAACGACATCGAGCAGATCGACGCCTTCCTGGCCGCCCACCGCGATGTCACGGCCTACCTGGCGAGCGAGTACAACCTCGCACTCCTGCTCGCCACCGCCTGCCGTCGCCGTGGTCTCGTGGTGGGCACGGACGTGTCAGTGGTGTGCTTCGACCACCCGGTGACGGTCTTCGACCCCGACCATTTCATCTTTTCTCACGTCCTCCAAGACCAACGGGCTCTGGCGCGGTCCGCCGTGGACCAGTTGTTTGCGGAGATCGCCACACCTGGCGAGGTGTGCAAGCACGTCGTACCGGTCGAGCTCAGGTTGGGCGGTTCGACAGCGCCGCCCGGACCTCGGTGGCCATGATGGCGGAGAGGTAGGTCGAGTACGGCACCGGTCCGGCCGGCGGCGTCCGCCAGTCGTTGCCCGGTGCGAAATCGCCGTCGGGGCCGACGCCCCGGTCCCACAGGGCGTCCACCGAGGCGGCGATGAACCCGGTGAGCCCGACGTCGGGCCGGACGCGGAGCAACTGTTCGGCGTAGCGGTAGAACACGCCTTTGAACAGTCCCTCGTCGCCGCCGTCGCCCTCGGGGTGGAACACCGTACCGTCGCCCAGCACGGCGAGCGCCGTGGTAGCCGTCGGCTGGACCCGGTCCAGAAACGCAGGCTCTCCGGTCGCCCGGTACAGCGCGACGCCAGCCCCGATGTACAGGCCCTGGTTGTACGTGAACTGCCATGGGGTGTCGATGGCCCCGTCGCCGAGCCGGTTGATGCCGTCCTCCACGAACCCGTCACCCCGGGGCATCAACGTCCGGCTGATCCACTCGAAGCTCGCCACCGCGTGCTCAAGGTACATCTGCTGCCCGGACGCCTCGAACAGACGGGCACCGAGGATGGCGAACGGCCCGTTAGCGGGGGTGTTCTTGTAGTCCAGCTGGGTGGCCCGCCAGGCCAGCGACCAGCCGCACGTCGCGTTCCAGCCCAGCGTCCGGCAACGCTCCCAGAGCGCGGCGGCGTCAGCGGTGGCCCCGGCGTCATCGCCCAGTCGGCCGAGGCGTTCCAGGGCGAGGCCGAACCAGAGCATGTCGTCAAAATAGTCGTTGTAGAGCGACCCCTGGTTGCGTTCCAGGATGTTCCGCCGGACCGCCCGCGCCCCATCCAGCCAGGCGGGATCGCCGGTACGTTCGTACGCGTCCAGGCGGACGTCGATGACGTGGGCGAGCCACCAGTAGTTGAAGACCGCATCGCCCGCCGCCGACGACGGCGACCAGTTGTGGTACAACTGCGGCCACGGGGCGCCGAAACGGGCGGCCAGGCTCCGCTGCGCAAGGTCGGCGCGGGCCGACCAGATCAAGTTATCTGTTGTCATGGTAAAGGTCGGCCGGTGGTGGGAGAACGGGTGGGCCGCGCTCCCACCACCGACCC
>JAIRVA010000293.1 GCA_031254155.1 Propionibacteriaceae bacterium | reverse complement strand
GGGTGTTCGTGGGCTGGAACCTGTGTACATTCGTGGGCGCGCTGGCCGGCAACGCCCTCGGTGATCCGAAAACCTGGGGGCTCGACGCGGCGGCGGCCGCCGCCTTCCTGGCCCTGCTCTGGCCCCGGCTGGCGAGCCGGACCGCCCAGGCCTGTGCCGGGCTGGCCGTCGCGATCGCCGTCGCGTTGGTCCCCGTCGCACCGCCCGGGATCCCCGTCCTCTGCGCCGGTTTGGCGGCGGTCATCGTGGGTACGTGGGACACCCGCCGGGGCGCCCGTGAGCCACGGGAATCCCCGACCAACGGTCCTCCCGGGGGTACCCCCCGAGTTCCCGGAGGTACCGATGAGTGACACCGTTTTGTGGCTGGCCCTGGCCGGCGCCACCGCTGTTATCTTCCTGACCAAGCTCGCGGGCGCCTTTGTACCCCCGTCCTGGGTCACCTCACCCCGGATCACCCCCGTCGTCGCCCTCGTGGCGGTGGCGTTGCTGGCGGGCCTCACCGCGCAGCAAACCCTCGACGGCGGTCATCGGTTGGTCATCGACGCCCGGTTGGCCGCCCTCGCCGTCGCGGCGGTCGCGCTGTGGCGGAAGGCCCCGTTCATCGTGGTGGTCATCCTCGCCGCGGCCACGGCCGCCCTGCTGCGGTTGGCCGGCTGGGCCTGATCAGCGCCGCACGCTGAAGGCGTAGTGGGGCATCTCCACCCCCCGGTACATCTTCACGAACCGGTACCGGACGGTCATGCCCACCCGGATGGCGACGTTCATCGAGGCAATGTTACTGTCTCGTACCTGCGCCCACACCTCGCCCATCCCCAACTCGTCGAACGCGTAGTCGCGGCACGCCAGCGCCGCCTCGGTCGCGTACCCGTACCCCCACCAGGCCCGCTTGACGTGGTACCCGATCTCCGGGCGCCACTCGCCGCCGATGTCCTGCCAGGTGATCCCGCACTGCCCGAGCAACTCGCCCGACTCGCGCCCCACGACGGCCCACAGCCCGTACCCATCCTCCGCGTACCGCCGCCGCTGCCGATCGAGCCACCCCCGGACCTCGCCGTCGGAGAACGGCCCTTCGTAGTGGGTCATCGCGACCGGGTCCTCTAGCATCGACGCCAGACCGGGCAGGTCAGCCTCGCCCATGTCGCGCAGGACGAGCCGCGCCGTTCGTATCACCATATCCCCATCCTCCCACGTCACGGACTAAAGTTGGCGACATGAGTACGGAAGCGCGCGAGGCCCGCGCGTTCATCGCCCGGTGGCACCACGACCCGCGTCTGCGGCTGGTGCTCGCCACCGTCGGCGGGGGTGTGGTCGCGGTCCTTGTCGTCGTCTTCTCGGCCCCGGCGTACGCCCCCCTGCTGGGGTGGGCGACGGCGGCCTGCCTGTATTCCCTCGTCACCTGGGTATCCATCGGCCGCCTGACCGCCAGTCAGACCGCCGCCCACGCGACCAGGGAGGTGCCGGGCGGCGCGACGGTCCACCTGCTGCTCGTCCTCGCCGCGCTGGCCTCCCTCGCCGGCATCGCCGTCCTGATGTTTGAGCCGCCGGGCTCGCGGCTCGAGGCCGCCGCGGTGACCCTCGCCGTCGTCGTGGCGTCCTGGTTGACGGTCCAGACGCTGCACGCGCTGCGGTACGCCCGCGAGTTCTACACCTCCGGCGGCGGCGTCGACTTCCACACCGCCGAACCGCCGAGCTACCTCGACTTCGCCTACATGGCCTTCACGGTCGGCATGAGTTTCGCCATCTCAGACACCGATTTGATGAGTACGAGGATGCGCCGGATCGGCCTGTTCCACGCCCTGCTGGCGTACCTGTTCGGGACGGTCTTCCTAGCCGCCCTGGTCAACATTTTAGCCAGCCTGGCCGGCTGACCCCTCCCGACCCCTCCCCCTCCCCATCCCCCTCCCCATCCCGCGAAAGCGTGAGAACGCGGGAAAAACCGGTTCAAAAGCTACCGTTTTCATGCTAACGCGGGCTGGGGAAGGGTCGGGAAGGGTCGGGCGGAAGGTCACGGGGTCAGTACGGGGCAGTCCTTCCACAGCCGGTCGAGGGCGTACCGTACCCTCGCCTCGGCGTGCTGGACGTGGACGACCACATCGAAGTAGTCGAGCAGGACCCACGGGTCCTCGCGCTCGCCTTCGCGGTGCAGCGGCTTGGCCCCGGTGAGGAGACACTGACGCTCAATCTCATCGACGATCGCCCCGACCTGCCGCTCGGTCTGGCCGCTGGCGATGACAAACACGTCGGCGATACCGAGCTTCTCGGAGACATCAAGGACGAGGATGTCGTGCGCCAGCTTCGCCTCGGCGGCCGCGACCGCCACGCCCGCCAGCCGCCGCGCCTCGTCACTCGCCGTCATTGACCCGCCCGGCGCAGCTCGAGACAGCGACGCTCGTCCTCGCAGTAGAGGCCGCGTTTCTGAATGTATTGAACGATCCCATCAGGAACAAGGTACCAGATCGGCAGGCCCTCCCGGACCCGCTCCCGGCAGGCCGTAGATGAAATCGACAATGCTGGTACCTCCATCAGTGTCACCTTGTCGTGCGGCAGATGCGAGATAGTCGCCATGTTGAGCGGCGAGCCGGGCCGCGACACCCCGACGAACTGCGCCAGGTCGAACAGGTCCTCCGCGCCCCGCCACGTCAGGATGTTGGACAGCGCGTCGGAGCCGGTGATGAAGAACAGATCGACGTTCGGCCCGCGCAGTTTGTGCAAGTCAGTGAGGGTATCAACGGTGTACGTGTCGCCGCCCCGGTCGATGTCCACCCGCGACACCGCGAACCGGGGGTTGGACGCGGTCGCGATCACGGTCATGAGGTAGCGGTCCTCGGGCGACGACACCTTCTGGCCGGCCTTCTGCCACGACTGACCGGTCGGTACGAAGACGACCTCGTGCAGCTTGTACCGCGCCGCCACCTCCGAGGCAGCCACCAAGTGCCCGTGGTGGATCGGGTCGAACGTCCCGCCCATCACCCCCAGCCGGAGGCGCGCCAGGCCGGGATCGTGAATCAGCCCCGATTCGGTACCAGGTACGTCTGCCATGTCCTTAGTGTAATACGAGTACGCCCCCCACCGGGCGGTCAACACCGCCACCGGTCGTACCCTGGCTGGAGCGAGTGTCCAAGGCTGGCCAGAGTGATGATGACAAGCTGGCTAGATTGATGATGACAAGCTGGCTAGATTGATGATCGGCTTGTCAGAGGCGGAGCCAGCAGGTCGGCGGCCCCGCGGCCTACGAAGGGGTTACAGCGTCCGCACCTTGAGAGCAAGTTCCGCCTTGGTGGGTTCGACGTAGAAGACTCCGTCGGGGAAGACCACGACCGGGATGTGTTTGCTGCCGGAGATCCGCTCGGCCACACCGGCCGCCGCCGCGTCGGCCAGCAGGTCGATGTAGTCGAACGCCACACCTTCGGCCTCCAGAACGGCCTTCGTACCCCGGCAATCCCGGCACCAATCCGCCCCGTAGACCCGGACCTGCTCGCCGCACTCCGTCGTCGTACCCGTCGCCGATGCCATCATTCCCCTTCGTCAGTCTCGTCCGAGTTGTCACCCAGCCCGTACAGCGCCGCGGACACCGCCCGCTCGGCCTCCCGGGCGGAGTGGTACTCCTCGTCCTTCACCCGCCGCCGCTTCGCCGCCGGGCGCAACTCCTGTAGCCGCGAATCCTCGCCGCGGGGCGCCAACAACTCGGCGCCAATGTCGACCTGTGGTGCGAAGTCGAACACCACCGCGTCGCCCCCGCCGATCGCCACCGCGTCGCCCGGTTCGGCGCCCACCTCTAGCAATGATTCCTCGACCCCGAGCTTGTTCAACCGGTCGGCCAGGTAGCCGACGGCCTCGGCGTTCCGGAAGTCGGTCTGCTGGACCCATCGTTCGGGCTTGTCACCCCGGACATGCCACACGAAACCGCCCGCACCGTCGGATTCCTTGTCGATGGTGAACCCCGGCGTGGCCCTGGTCCGTACCGCCACCACGGGCCGTACGACCGGTGTGACCGGCGTGGCGGCCCGCTTCTCGGCCACGATCTTAGCCATGGCGTAGGTGAGGGCCTTGAGCCCCTGCCCGGTCTTCGCCGACACGAGGAAAACGTCGAGCCCGCGCGCCCGCAGGTCGCCCGCGACCATGTCGGCCAGCTCGGCCCCGTCGGGTACATCGACCTTGTTGAGCGCCACCAGCCGGGGCCGGTCCGTGAGCCCGCCGTATTCCGTAAGCTCCGCCTCGATGGCCTCGAGATCCGATACCGGGTCACGCCCGGGCTCGTACGTCGCGCAATCGATCACATGAACCAGGGCCTGACAACGCTCGATATGGCGCAGGAAGTCCAACCCGAGTCCGCGGCCCTGCGCGGCGCCGGGGATAAGGCCCGGTACGTCGGCGACGGTGTACGTGACATCGCCCGCGACGACGACCCCCAAGTGGGGTACCAGCGTGGTAAAGGGGTAATCGGCGATCTCCGGCCGGGCCCGCGAAATGGCCGCGATGAGCGAGGACTTGCCGGCCGACGGGAAGCCGACGAGCCCGACATCGGCCAGCGTTTTGAGTTCGAGGGCGATTTCCAGGTCATCCCCCTCCCCGCCCAGCAGCGCGAAGCCCGGCGCCTTGCGGGCCTTGGTCGCCAGCGCCTCGTTGCCGAGCCCGCCGCGGCCCCCGCTGGCGACGATGACCTCCGTCACGTCGCCCACCAGATCGGCCAGTACCTCGCCAGTCACCGCGTCGCGCACCACCGTACCCTCCGGCACGGGCAAGACAACATCTGGCCCGTTCGCGCCGTCTTGGTGGTTCCCGCGCCCCGGCTCACCATTGGCGGCCGTCCGCTGGGAATGACGGTGATAATCGATCAGCGTTGTCACCTGGGGGTCGACGCGCAGAATGACGGAACCACCGTTACCGCCGTTGCCGCCGTCGGGACCACCCAACGGCTTGAACTTCTCGCGATGGATGGAGGCGCACCCGTGGCCACCCCGTCCGGCGCTCACATGCAGGCGGACTTCATCCACAAAGGATGGTATGGCCATATGCTGTGGGCCGTACCTCAGGACGTCACGGAAACGATCTTGCGACCGCGCCGGACACCGAACTCGACCTGGCCGGCGGAAAGGGCGAACAGAGTGTCGTCATTCCCCCGTCCGACGTTGTCACCGGGGTGGAAGTGCGTCCCGTGCTGGCGCACGATGATTTCGCCCGCGCCCACGACCTGCCCGCCGTACCGCTTCACGCCCAGGAACTGGGCCGAGGAATCGCGACCGTTGCGCGACGAGGAAGCGCCCTTTTTGTGTGCCATGTCAAACCCTCACTTGATCCCGGTGATCTTGACCTGCGTGTAGCGCTGGCGATGGCCCTGGCGCTTCTTGTACCCGGTCTTGTTCTTGTACTTCACGATCTTGATCTTCGGGCCCTTGGTCTCGTCCAGGACCTCCGCCGTCACCTTCACCTGGGCCAGCGCCGCGGCGTCCGAAGTCACCGTCTCGCCGTCAACCAGGAGCAGGGCAGGTAGGTCAATAGTGTCGCCGACCGCGGCGTCCACAAGGTCAATTTCCAGCACGTCTCCCGGCGCCACCTTGTGCTGCCTGCTACCACCACGTACGATCGCGTACACGTTTTACCTATCTCTCTTCCGGCCCATCTGGGGGCAATGTCCACAAAGAACACCGACGGTCTATCTTAGTCGATGGGGCAAGGGCGGATCAAGCCGGGGGTACGGACCCCCGGGAAGGGTACCAGACACGCCGGGTCCCTGGCCCGATCCGTCAGGAAAGGTACCAGGGACCACCGCGCGTCAGGGCGTTACGAGCGGCGCCTCCGCCGGACGACGATGACGGCCACGCCCGCGGTCATGAGGACCAGGCCCGCCAGGACACCGGCGAGGCCACCGGTCTCGGTCGCAACCGACCCGCCCGTCTTCACCAGTATGCCGGGCCGGACCGTGAGTTTCACGTCCGCCGTCGACGACGACTTCGGGTTCTGTCCGAGCACCGGGGTGTCGGACGTCACCGTCGCCTTGTTCGTGAGCAGGCGGACGGTCTCACCGTTGCCCGGCGCCACATCGGCCGCGACAACGGTGTACGTGAGCGTACACGTCACGGTCTGCCCCACTGGTAGAGCCAGCGTCGCGAGACTGACCGTCGTACCGTTCACCGTACACACCGCCGTCTTGGGATCCGGCGCCGTACCCTTGCCCGTGAACTCGGTCTCCTTGAACGCCACGCCCGTGGCCGTGACGTTACCAGTGTTCGTGATCGCGTACGTGTACGTGATCACGTCACCCAGACCAGCGCTCGTCTTGTCGGCCGTCTTGACCAGGTCGGTCGCCCAATGCCGCTTTGTCACGACCGGCGGGGCCTGGGTCTGTTTCTCCACCGGATGACCCTTCGGATCCTTCGCCGTGACCTTGACGGTGTTGATCACGCCGCCCGCGTCGATGTTCGCCTGCGTCAGGGCGTACGTACCGGTGCACGTCACGGTCGCACCCTTCGCCAGGCTCTCGAGCGGCGGTACGCTGCCGCCGGCACACGTGATCGCCGACTGTGGAATCAGCTCATCGTCGATGACAACATTCGAAAGGTCCGTCCGACCCGAGTTCGTGATCGTGAAATCGTACCTGATCGTGTCACCTGGCTGCGGGTACGTACCCGCCGCCCAGTTGGGGGTACCCACCTTCGACACCGTCAGCCCCGGCCAGTCGTACAGCGCAGTCGACGGAGTCGTCAGCTTTTCCACACCCGGATCCACCGCGGGGTCGAGCGCCCAGATCGCGATGGCCTCGTTCCGCAAGAACCCCCGGTCCACATCCGCCTGCGTCACCGTGTAGTCAGCCCAACAGGTCGTGGTCTGCCACTGTTTCAGCGGCGGCACCGGATCCGGGCAATACGGCACGGACAAGTTAGCCATGGTCCCGCTGAAAGCAATCTCCGAGATGACAACGTGCTTCACCGGCACCTCGCCCGTGTTCGTCACCAGGAACTCGAACGTCACGGTGTCACCCGCCTTCGGCACGCCCTCCGTCACGACCGTCTTGACCATGCTCAAGTCGTACGGCGGCAAATCCGTCTTCACAGTCTTCGACGCCTCGCTCTGGTCACCATCCGGCCCCTGATAGGTGACCGTCGCCGTGTTTTTCACCGTACCGCTCTTGAAGTCCGACGGTACGACGGTGTAGGTACCCGTACACACCATCACCTGGCCAACGGCCAGGGTGAAGTCGTCCGGCAGGGGTACGCCATCGCAGACCAGATCATTGTTGAGCAACGGATCGCTGAGCTGAGCCTTCGTCGCCGTCACCGGTCCGAGGTTCTCCAGCGTGATCGTGTAGTCGATCCGGTAGTCCTCCGGCAACGTGTCCAGATCCCAGTTCGGGGTGGCCACCTTCGTGATCGTCACCGCCGGGAGACGATCCGTCGCCGTCGGAATGGTGATTTCGTCGGGAGTATCCACCGATTTTCCACCCGGATCCTTCGCGTGGACGATGGCCGCGTTGTGCAGCTTCCCCGCGTCGATATCCGCCTGAGTCACAACGTAGGTAGCCGTACACTCCAGCGACGCTTTCGGTACCAACGTACCCACACCGGGCGGGCAAACAATCGCCGGGGCGGGAGCCCCCGAGAAGGCCGTCTCCTCGACCGAAATGTCGCTCACGGTCGTGTTCCCGGTGTTCGTCACTGTGAAGGTGTAGACGATCTTCTGGTCAACCGACACCAGCTTCGTACCCTCCGGAACCGACTTGTCAAACGTCACCGCCGACCTCTGGGCCAGAGGTACCGTCGCATTGGACGGCGGGCTCACCACCCGGCCAACCCGCGGCGGGCCGTTCGCCTCCGCGTGCGCCGTGTTCACAATCTGGCCTGCGTCAATATCCGCCTGGCTCAGCGCGTACGTACCCGTACACGTGACGAAGTTCGTCTGCTTCTCCACCGCGACCCCCGCGACCGCCGGGTTGATCGACGTCACCGGACACGACACCGGTGAAACCCACCGTCCCGTACCACTGAAGGCGTCCTCACTGATCCCGACGTTGCGTATCGTCACGTTCCCGGTGTTCGTCACCACGAAGGTGTACTTGACCGTGTCACCGGGCTTCGGGTCGGTACCCGTCGACTGCAAGGTACCGGACTTCACCAGAGTCAACGCGCCCGACTGATCGACAGGCACGACCTTCGGCTTGATCGGTGGAGTCGGCACGTCCCGCTCCCACCACGCGGTGTTAGACACCTCGCCGGTATCAATATCAGCCTGCGTCAGCACGTACGTACCCTTGCAGTCCACCGAAGCCTTCGGCGCCAACGTCTCAATCAGCGCATCCGTCGCGTCCGGACTGTCGTCGCACACCAGCCCAGTCGGAATCAGCGGGTCAACCACTTTGATGTTGTGTTCTGTCATCACGCCAGCATTAGTCGCAGTGATTGTGTACTCAATAGAGTCACCCGCCATCGGGCGATCACCCGTCCACTTCGGTGTTCCGTCTTTCGTGAGGCCCACATCCGTGGAGTAGTTTCCAGTGATCGTGACACTCGACGGCAACGACCGTACTGTTGCGCCATCAGGCCCCTTCGCCACCGCTGTCGCCGTATTGGTCAGGGTCTTGGCATCAATATCGCTCTGCTGGACAGTGTAGGTACCGGTACAGGTCACCGTCCCACCCGGCGCCACCGTCGTCTCAGGACAATCGAGCTTGGCAATGTACGCCACCCCAGCGAAAGTCGACTCATCAATAGTCAGGCCCGTCAACGTCACGTTGCCCGTGTTGATCACCGCAAAGTTGAAGACAATCTCCTGTCCGGCCTGTACCAACGCGGTCGCGTCCGAGGTCTTCGCCACCGTCAACCCCTCAATCCGGTCGAAGTTCACCGTCTTCTCAGCATCAACCGGCAACTTCGCCCCCGTGGCAAACGTCGCAGTAATGGTACCGGAGTTAGTGACATGACCAGCCGCGATGTCATCAGCCGTCAAAGTCTGCCGTTTCTCCAAGGTACAAGTCGTCCACTTCCCAGGAAGCAGTGGCAAGTCTTTAGCCGGACAAGTTACACCCCCCAAACCAGCGTTCACGTCGGTACCAGACAGGCTCGTAACGGAAACGTTGCCCGTATTCTCCACCCGGAACCACCACTCAACCTGATCCCCAGGCATCACCTGTGCAGCAGAACCAACCACGTAGTGCATTGTGTACTCTTTGCTTACAGCCACCGTCTGCACCTGGGCCGCCGGGATCCGGGACATGTCCTGCCCCTGCACCGGCGTGCCCAACACGGTCGTGCCCGTCGCGTGCGCCCAGTTCACCAGTCC
>JAIRVA010000299.1 GCA_031254155.1 Propionibacteriaceae bacterium | reverse complement strand
TGTCCTCACTGCGGTAGCCTAGCCGTACTCATTATTTTCTCAGGATTGTATTTTCTGCCGCGGTGAAAGGGCTTATGTCATGACGATGACACTCGACGAGGTGCGCAAAACCCGATTCCACATGACCCGTCGTCAGGGTTATGAGGTGACGGATGTCGACATTTTCGTGGACAAGGTCGAGGAGACCCTGCAGGGATTGACCGCCGAGAATGAGAACTTGCGCCGACAGCTGAGCGAGGCGGCTCCCCAGGCCGGCGGGAATGATCTTGAGGTGGAGGATCTGCGCTTCCAGCTTGGCCGTCTCCAGGAGGACCGCAACGGGCTGAAGTCCCAGGTGCTGCGGCTGCAGGCGGATCTTGACCAGGCGCGGGCCCGGGCGCAGTCCGCCCCGACGGCCGGGGCGCCGAACGAGGCGATGGCCCGGGAGATCGACCAGTTGCGGGCCCAGCTCGCCGAGGCACGCGGCCAGATGGCCGACGCCCAGAGGAACGGGGTCGGGCAAGACCAGTTGATGCGGCTGACGGGCGAGAACCGCCAACTGCGCGAACAACTGGACCGCATGGTGACGACGGCCGACCGGTCGTCGGCCGATGTCATGCCCGTCGCGGTCACGACCTCTCCGGAAGCCAGTTCGGCCGTCGTCCGGCTCGTCCAGTTGGCCACCGAGCAGGCGGACAACCTGGTCAGCGAGGCGACCGCCGAAGCCACTCGCCGGAAGGGCGCGGTGGAGGATGAACTGAAGAACATGCGCGAGCAGGCCGACTCCTACGTCAACCGGGTGAAGACCGAGGCGGACTCCCACGCCACCCAGGTCAAGTCCGAGGCCCAGTTCTCCGCCGAGGAGATGCTGCGCAAGGCGACCGATTCGTCGGCCCAGATGACCCAGGAGGCCCAGGAGAAGGCCGAACGCATGGATCACGACGCCCGGACGAACGCGGAGCGGCTTGTCCACGAGGCCCAGCAGCGCGCGGCGACGATCGATTCCGAGATCGCCGCCCGGCGGACCGAGGTCTTCGGCGCCCTGGAGACCGAGCGTGACGTTCTGTTCGCGAAGGTGGAGAAGCTCAGGACGTACGAGAAGAGCTTCCGTCAGACCATGACCGGCTACCTGAAGAGCCAGATTGAGCGGCTGGACGCCTCGCAGTTCTCGCCTGACGAGGTACCGGACCTGCTGCAGACCCCGGCCCGGACCGCCAGCGACTGGAACGCCGACACGACGAGTTCCACCCCCCGCCTGGATGCGCTCCTTGAGGGCTGACCGCTGGTTTCCTCTTTCGGGCAGCGACCGCTACAGTATGCGTACGATAAGTAGCCGAATCTTGCAAGGAGGTTTTCGTGGGGACGACACCTAGGGACAAGAAGCCACCCACAATGGGAGTCATCATTCCGGTTGCCGAGGGGGAGCAGCCGTGGACACCGGAGGAGTTAGCCGAAGTCAGAGAGCAATTGCATGATGACGTGGTGGCGTTTGAGCAAAAGTTTCTCGCCGCGCAGGCCGGGCTGGCCGAGCTGTTGACCTTGGGTGCCGACACGGCTGGCCGTGACCCGGCCGACGTCGGCTCGACCAACTTCGAACGGGACCAAGAGGTGTCACTCGCCGCCAACGCGCGCTCGGTGTTTGAGCAGAGCGAGCTGGCGTTGCGGTTGTTCGATGAGGGGACGTACGGTATCTGCGAGGCCTGCGGCAGGCCGATCGGCAAATCACGGTTGCAGGCGTTCCCGCGGGCGACCATGTGCGTGGCTTGCAAACAGCGGCTGGAACGGCGCGCATGACGCAACGCGGGCCGGGGAGGGGCGTCCTTGCCGTGGTGTTGGGGGTCGCCGTCGTCGGAGTCGCTCTTGACCAGACCAGCAAGGCGCTGGTGCTCACCTACCTCAAGCCGGGCCGGGTCGTACCGTTGGCCGGCGACCTGTTGACACTGCGGCTGCTCCGTAATCCGGGCGCCGCGTTCAGCATGGGGACGAGTTTGACGATCGGCTTGGCCTGCCTCGCCGGCGCGGTCCTGATCGCCGCTAGTGTCTTCCTCGTGCCCAGGGTCCGGACCACCTCGTGGGCGATCGCGGTCGGGCTCGGCCTCGCCGGGGTCGCTGGCAACTTCATCGACCGGTTGGTCCGGTCGCCGGGGCCCTTCCGGGGTGAGGTGATCGATTTCTTCTCGCTCAAGTATTTCGCGGTCTTCAACGTGGCCGACATGTGCCTGACGACAGCGGCGGTCCTGGTGATTGTGCTGAGTCTTGTCGTCAAAATCGATTTGAACGGGCAGCGCCCCGCGCGGGTCGCCGTCCCGGCGGAGTGACCATGCCCGTGGCGATCGTACCCGAGGGGCTCACGGACATGCGGGCGGACGCCGGCGCCGCCCGGCTCTTCGGAGTGGCGCGGTCGAGGGTCGAGCAGGCCGCCGAACGGGGGGATCTGCGCCTCGACGGGGAGCCCGTCGCCAAGTCGGAACGGTTGCGGGCCGGCGCTCTGCTGGAGGTCGAGCTGGGCGAGTCGCGGGCGGTGGAGGTACGGCCAGCACTGGCGGAGGGTCTCGTCGTCGTGTACGACGACGCCGACCTGCTGGTCGTGGACAAGCCGGAGGGTATCGCCGCCCACCCGAGCCTCGGCTGGGACGGCGCCTCGGTGGTGGAGCACCTGGAGGCGG
>JAIRVA010000294.1 GCA_031254155.1 Propionibacteriaceae bacterium | reverse complement strand
TCCCTGATCGGGCGAGCCGCCGGCGGCGGGCAGGCCCTGCCCTCCGGTTCGCTCATCCCGGTCCTCGCCACCTTGGCCGGGCGGCGGGTGGTCACGGACGAGTTGCCCCTCAGTACGGTCGCGGACACCCGCAACCGGCGGTACCGCGTCGCCGATTCGTACCTGCGCTTCTGGCTGGCCTTTGGCGCGCGGATCGTGCCGCTCGCGGAACGGGGCCTGGGCGGTACGGCGGTCGCGCGGGTCGAGGCGGGCTGGCTGTCGTGGCGGGGCCGGGCGGTGGAACCGCTGGTGCGGGAGTCTCTGACGCGTCTCCTCGCCCGGGAGTCGGCCGACCGGGTGGTCGGGGGCTGGTGGAACCGCCTGAACAACCCGGAGGTCGATCTCGTGGGCGCCGACCGCGGCCCGGTGGCGCGCCGGATCGAGTTCGTCGGCTCGGTCAAGTGGCGTGACAGCCAGCCGTTCGACGGACATGACCTGGCGGAGTTGGCCCGCGGTGCGCGCGCCGTACCCGGCGCGGAGCGGGCGGATCTCGTCGCGGTGTCCGCCAGCGGTTTTGCCGACGGTCTCGCCCTCGCCCGTCGCTGGGGACCCGCCGACCTGCTGGACGCGTGGCGGTGACCGACCCCGCCGCCAGTGAGGTGGTCTGAAAATCTGTTACGACCGAAGAACTCGCCTGCCGGGCGGGACTCAGGTGCCGGGGGCCGGTTCGGCGAGGGGTGTCATCCCGGCGCGTCGGACAGCGGCTTTGTCGAAGGTCTCGACCGTACGACAACCGTTGGCTGCTGAGACGGAAACAATGAGTGCGTCGGCGAAGTCGGCCCCCTGGTCGCGGACGGCGTCGAGAGCGGTGACCACGCGGTCGCGGTCCTGGATGACGATGGTCGCAGTCTCGGTGAGCCGGTTGAGCGGGATCAGGGCCTCGGCCGGGGTGTAGCCGTACGAACGGGTCAAAACCCACCACAACTCGACCAAGACAATGTGAGTGACGTAGCCTGGATTGGCGGTGGTCAGCGACAAGAGGCGGGCGTCGGCCAACCTCGCCTGGTGGGCGTCGTCTCGTACCATCACCCGGACGAGTACGTTGGTGTCGAGGCCGATCACCGGTTGGCCTCCGCCGCACCGGCCGCCATCCGGTCGCTCATCTCTTCGACCGTCAGCGCGGGACCACGGTGCGGCGGCAGGCAGCCGAACAAGTCGCTCACGGGCCGGGTCGCGGCGCGGAGGGAGTACGACCCGTCGTCACCCCGCCGGAACTCCACCCGGACACCTGCCTCCAGACGAAGGTCCGTCCGGACGGCCAACGGGATCGTCACCTGGCCCTTGGTTGTCATTGTGGCGGTGGGCATGGGTACTCCTTACCTTGTGTAAAAATCTTACTAGGTGTAAGGACGGCTCGCAACAGGGAGAATGCTTTTGGTAGCTTGCTACCGGGTGGTAGCCTGCTGGGGTGCAATTCATCGACTGGTTACTAGGCACGCCGCTAGGGTGGGTACTCTACGCGTGCTATAAACTAGTCGGTAATTATGGCCTGGCGATCATTCTGTTTGCGCTTGTCACCAAGGTGATTCTCTTCCCGCTCTCCGTTCTGGCCCAGAAGAACGCCATCATCATGGCCCGCCTCAAGCCCAAGGTGGAGGACATCAAGCGGCGGTACGCGGGGAACTCGTCGTTGGTCCTCGAGGAGCAACAGAAGCTCTACAAGCGTAACCACTACTCGGCCCTCAAGGGTACGTTGCCGTTGCTCGTCCAGATCCCGCTCATCCTGGGCGTCATCGCCGTCGTGTACCACCCGCTGAAGCACTTGTTGCGCCTCGATGCGGCCACGATTCAGGCCCTCGTGGTCAAGGCGGCGAACGTCCTCGGGACGACCCCCGTCGACCTCGGCCTCGCCGGCGAGACCCGCGTCCTGCAACTCGTCCAGGCCGATCCCGGCGCGTTTGCCGGTGTCGCGCCGCCCGACGTGCTCGGCGCGGTCCAGAGTGTCCACCTGTCGTTCCTCGGCATCAACCTCGCCGACGTCCCGCACTGGGGTTCCGTCACGCTCATCTGGCCGGTCCTCTCCGGCCTCTCCGCGCTCGCCCTCTCGCTCTACCAGAACCGCTACTACGTCCTGCAGAAGTTCGCCGGCCCCGGCAGCCGGATCGGCATCACGGTCTTCCTCGTCCTCTTCTCGGGGTATTTCGCCGCCGTCCTGCCCGGCGCCTTCGGCCTCTACTGGACGGCCGGCAACCTGCTGGGCATCGCCGTCGTCTGGCTCTGTAACGTTGTCGACGATCCCCGTAAGTCGGTGGACTATTCCGCCTTCCACAAGGCCGTACGGTTGACACCGGCGGAGCGGGCGGCCAAACGGTCCGACAAGCGGGAGTCGGCGGCGCGCAGCCGGGTCGATGTCCGGCGATTCCGTACAACGTACGGAAAGCGGGTCATGATCTACTCTGAGGGGTCGGGGTACTGGAAGTACTTCGCGGGCATCGTCCGCGAGCTGAACGCCCGCGGGGTGACGGTGCACTATGTCACCAGCGACCTCCGCGACAAGGTGTTCGAGCGGGCGGACGCGACCCTCGTACCGTTTTACGTCGCCCCCAAGGCCCTCATCCCGTTCATGATGCAACTCGACGTCGACATGGTCATCATGACCCTGCCTGACTTGGAGAAATATCATATCAAGCGGTCGCTCGTCCGCAAGGACATTGAGTACGTCTACATCGACCACGGCATGGGGAGCCTCCACCTGATGCTCCGCGAGGGGGCACTGGACCACTTCGACACGGTGCTCTGCGGCGGGCCCAACCACGTCGAGGAGATGCGTGAGACTGAGGCGGCGTACCACCTCCCCGCGAAGCGGCTCGTCCGGACCGGCTACCCCCTGCTCGACGACATGCTCCTTGCCCGTGCGACGGACGTGGCGGAACCAAACCCGGTCCCCGTCGCCCTCATCGCGCCGAGTTGGCAGCCGGAGAACATCCTTGAGCTGTGCCTGGCCGACACCGTACGTCCGCTCCTTGACAAGGGATTCCACGTCATCATCCGCCCGCACCCGGAGTTCGTGAAGCAGTTCGGCGACAAGATCCGCGCACTGCAGGCGGCGTGGCGGGCCGAGACAGACGCCGGCACCATGGAGATCCAGACGGACTTCTCGTCGGCGTCCACGGTCTACCGGGCGGATGTCATGGTGACCGACTGGTCGACGATCGCGCAGGAGTTTTCGTACACGACCAAGAAACCATCCCTCTTCATCAATACCCCGATGAAGGTCATGAACCCCCATTACGCGGCGATCGCGGCGATCCCGCTGGAGGTCTCGCTGCGCGACGAGGTCGGGGTCTCGCTGGACCTGGACGAGCTCGGGACCATCGGCGACGTGGCCGAGGAGATGGTCCTGCACCCGGAGGTCTGGCGCGAGCGGATCACGGCGGTGATGGAGGCGAACCAGTACAACCTGGGTACGAGCGCCAGCGCCTGTGCCGACTACATCGTGGCCTCGCTCGCCGAGCAGGACCGCGGGCGGGCGCTGGCGGCCGCCGAGACCGCGTGGCGCGAGGGGACGGCGAGCGCCGACCAGGAGCAGTTGTTGGTGGACGAGATGATGGGGGAGCAGCAGAGCGAGGCGGCCGCGATCCGCGCCGAGGCGGCGGAGCTGGAGCAGCGCGCCGCCGAGTTGCGCGGCCGGGCGGCCACGTTGGAGGCGTCCGTACAAGATACGGCCGAGGTGGCCCATGCGTGACAGGCAATGTACGACGGTGTCCCCGGCCAAGCGGCCGTCGCCCCGTTGGCTCGTCGTTCTCGGCGTTGGTGCTAGTCAACTGGCCCTGCTGCCCACCCCGGCCCACGCTGCCTACATCGACCCTGCGACGACCAGTTACATCATCCAGGTCGTGTCCGGTGTCCTCATCACCCTCTCCGTCGCCATCAGCGTCTTCTTCCGCAAGCTCCAGCTCTTCGCCGTCACCCTGGGCGCCCGCCTCCAAGCCGCCTGGATCCGCCTGACCAAAGACCAAGCCGCCAAAAGAGTCCGCCGTCAAGAGGCGAGTACGCCCCGCGACGGGAACCCCCGTGAAACGGCCACCCCCAGCCCCGACAACCGCCACGGTGAACCCACCACCGCCCGGACTGACGGCCTCCCCGCCAGTGTCGCGAGCCACAAAGGGGAACTCGTCGGCACGCGGACTGACAAGCAAAACACCGGTGTGGCAAGCCAATCCGGGGAACTCACCGGACGGCGGACTGCTGGGCAAGATACTGGCGTGGCAAACCAATCCGGGGAACTCGCCAGTGCGCGGACTGCCAGGCAAAACACCGGTGTGGCAAGCCAAACGGGGGAACCCTCCGGCGCGCGGACTGACGGGCTCTATCTCAAGCGGTCCGGCCGAACCGCCGAACTCACCCCCCAGCTAACGCAACTATCCCGCGTACTCAACCTCAACTCTCCAGCCCTCCACTCCTCCTGGGCGTCCGCAAACCTCCCCCACCTGGCGCCACCCCCGCTGTTGGTGGGTACCCCGCTGGCCGCGCCCGGCGGGGGGGCAACCCATGCCCGCAAGGTTGCCTGGCCGGGGCGTTCCGCCCCGACCAGCCAACCTGAGGACGCATGGGGGGGTCCCGCCGAGGCAGGCCCAGTCCGTACCGCACAAAAGGAAACCCGCACCAGAAGCCAAAGACTAGCCCTAGCAGCGCTCACAGGCTTCGGCTTCGCCATGGTGTACCTCCTGTTCGGCCCGCTCGACCTGATGGGTCTCAACGCCCCGGACATCCCGTTCGCGGTTGGCGATGTGATTTGGCTTGTCCTGGCCCTGTTTGTGGGGGTCGGCGCGGCGATCACGCTGATCGCGTACCTCACGAAACGCCGGGCCTTCGACCTCGTCGTCTCGTTCGTGGTCGGCCTCGCGCTGGCCGGCTGGTTGCAGGCGAACTTCCTCAACCCGAACCTGGGCCAGCTCATGGGCGACCAGATTGTGTGGGAGGCGCTGACCCAGGAGGCCCTGGTCAACCTCATCATCTGGCTCGTGGTGATCGCGGTGCTGCCGATTCTCTCCGCGATCAGCCGCCGGGTCTGGACGGCCGTCGTGGTGGTGGTGATGGCGGTCATTCTGACGGGGTCGGTGATCGCGCTCGCGGTCACCTACTCCAGTCCGGCGTTCGCGAGCGGCCAGCCCGCCTCGGAATCCAGTTACCTCTCGGCCAATGGTCTCTACACTGTGTCGGCAAGTCGGAATGAGGTGGTGTTCCTGCTGGACGAGTTCGACTCGTCGTACATCGACAAGATCCTGGCCCAAGACCCGGCGTTCTTCGAGCCGCTGACGGGGTTCACGCGGTACACCCAGAACGTGACCGGCTACAACAAGACTTTCCCGTCCATCGCGTCGATGCTGACGGGTGAGGATTACACGTACGCCACCCCCGTGAGCCAGTATTACCGCGACGCGTGGGCGGGCGCGAGCGAACTCCGGGCGCTCAAAGCGGCGGGCTGGTCGCTCAATCTGTACTCTGACAAGTCGGTGACCTACTGGAACGACACCGATTTCGGTGGCCTGTTCGACAATTTCGCGCACGCCCCCCGACAACTTGACGCGTCGATTGCGCTGAACGGGCTCTCGCGCCTGACCGCGTTCACGTACTCGCCGGTCATTGCCAAGCCGAGTTTCTGGCTGAACTCGTCGATCTTCAACAATTCGTTCACGGTTCGCGCGCAGTCCGACCCGCCGTACCAGTGGGGCGACGACCCCCAGTTCGTGCGCGATCTCCGCTCCGGCGGCCTGCGGACCGCGCCGGCGCCGCGGTTCAGCTTCATCCACCTGCAGGGCTCGCACGGGCCGTGGACGCTGGACGAAAACGGCGACGAGGTCTTGGCGTCGACCCGGGTGACGCAGACGATGGGCATTTTGCGGGCGGTTTTTGAGTACGTGGACACGATGAAACAACTGGGAACGTACGACAACTCGACCATCATCATCATGGCCGACCACGGTGAGCACGCGCTTCAGGACGCCGTGAGTCTCCCCGGGCCCAACATCGCGGGGCTGATGGTGAAGATGCCCGGCGAGTCGACGGGGGCCATGAAGACGAGCGACGCGCCGGTCAGCATCGCCAACTTCCGCCCGACGCTGTTGGCCGGGGCCGGGCTGCCCTACAAGGGACAGACGTACGCCGAAGTCCCCGCGCTACCGAACGTCCGGAAGTTCACCTGGATCCGGTGGGCGAGTTCGACCTCGCCGGGGTACGCGCAGGACTATGAGATCTCCGGCGACGCGAGGGAGTGGGGCAACTGGCGGCTGGTGAACCAGTACGCCATCGACCAGGGGCTGGAACGTCAGTAGGCTCTCGGCAGGCGGTGGTTGTGCCAGACTGGTGGAGGAGTCTTACAGGGGAGGAACGATGGCACGGACAACGACGGGGTTGACGAGCAACCTGAGGCGGACCGCCCGGACGGGCGGGCTGATCGGTCTGGCGCTGGCGCTGGTGGGCGGGGCCCTCACGGTGGCGCTGTACTTTTCCCCGCTGGCGGTCGCGCTTTCATCGTGGTGGCCGTGGGTGAGCATGGTGGTGTTCCCCGTGCTGACAGACGGATTTCTCCTTGTCGGAGCGGTGTTGGTGGCGTACTGGATCATTGTCGCGATCTGGACGCGGGCGAGGGCCGGCCATGTCCGCCCTCGGTGAGCTCGACCGGCCGGGAGTCCTGCGGGCGCTGGTCCTGACGGGGTCGGCGGCCGGACTGGTGGCGGTCGCGGCGCGCGTCGGCTCGTCCGCACTCCGGGGTGGCGGGCGGGTGACCGACGCGGTCGTCCACGGGGGACTGGTGTTTCTGCCGGGCCTCGCGGGGACGTTGCTGGCCGTCGCCCTGGCCGTCTGGTGCGGGCGGCTGGCGGTCGGGCGGGTCCAGAAGCGGTACGAGGTGGATCTGCTGGACGAGATGATGGGGGCCGGTACGGTGACCGAGCCGGACGCGGGCGACGATGAGTGGCGGGCCGAGTTCTGGGCGGACAGCGGGCCCACGCCGGGCGGGGGGCGGCGACGGGGGACCCCGGCGACG
>JAIRVA010000183.1 GCA_031254155.1 Propionibacteriaceae bacterium | reverse complement strand
TTGCTTGCCCGAGGTTGTGAACGAACTCAAGCGCCGGGATGAGGTCCGTGTCAAGCGACATTAGGATACCGATGTCGTACTTCCCTTGGACCGCGAGTGTGACGAAGTCCACTGCCAGCGAGACATCTATGCCTTTCTCGGTCGGCTTTTGACCGATGGCGTGAGTCGTGGGGTATCCGGGTGGATATCGTATCGGTCGAGAGATGACGTGGACTTCGGGGTCGCGGGTCCATGCCGCATTCTGCCTTCGCGCCGCGCCGTAGGCTTTCGGATCACGGTGAGACGAGGGTAGCCCGCGGTAGACTCGAACCTCGGAGAGTTCGCGGGGAAATGGCGAGCGGTTGACCAGTACTTGGCCGATCGACAGCGGCCAGATCTGGCCGAACTGCGCGGGATCGGTTGCATGGTCGTGGAAACACGCTCGTGTGGCCCGGTAGGTGTTCTGGTAGTCGATGAACAGGACGACTTGGGCAAGTCTCACGCGCTCCGCCTTTGGACGTAGATAATCCCCGCCAGTGCAGTTGGTGAACTGGACGACGGGGAGAATTACCTTCATCCTACCTGGCGCAAGACGTACAGCTCAACAAGAATCTCACAACCTGAGATCGCTCATCTGTTCGCATTGAGGAAGTCCATCCTGACGGGTCCGCAGACATGGTGCTCATTCATGCTATGCCGCTGCGGAAGTCCTACTACCCCCTGTTGCCTGGCTATCATAGGGGAAGGAGCGTGTGATGAACCAACTTGATCCGACGTACAGCAGCGGAGCCCGGGACGTGTTCGCCACGGCCGTGGCGGAAGCGGAGCGTGGTTACGACCTCGCTTTCCTCGAAGAGCGCACCTGCGCATCCGGGCGGCCTCTCGAGTCTGGTGTGGCAGCTGCCATTACTGTGCCAGTGCGTCTTGACGCGACAAAGATTGCTGCCCTCGATGCCATTGCGGCCCGTGGCCACGAGACCCGTTCGGATGTGATCCGCCGCGCTATCGACCGCGAACTTGCCTTCGCCTAGGTGTCCCAGCGGGTTGCCCGAGTTCGGAGCGCGGCCATTGCTTCGGTGTTGGGTTCATTGAGGGCGATGAGGAAGTCCTCCCACGCGTCGGGGGCAAGTTGGAGTGTGCGGGTGTGGAGCAGGTCCTGTGGGGCCGCCCGCATGACCGCTGACGTGACATCGTCGTACCGGAACTGTCCCGTCAACTCAATGTTTCGTTCAGCTATCCCCATTGAGGAACTCCAGCAAGGCGTCGGGATGGGTGACATGGGTGACACGGGGGAGACTATTGTCGGACCGGGCCTGCTTGATAGCGGCAATTGTGGTCTGGTTGGGCGTGAGAGGCTCGAAGGGCAGGGTCTTCTCGGCGGCGACTCGCGTCAGTAGCATGCGAAATGCGTCAGAGACGGTGAGGCCCATGGCCGTAAAGACGGCGGTGGCCTCATCCTTCACGTCTTGGTTGATTCGTGCTCTGACAATTGTGCTGGTGCTCATGCGTGCCTCCTGGATATGGCGTTGGGCCATGTTGTGGCTCGTTCCGGGAATTATGGTACCACGCTGGTGACGCTATTCACCGATTGAGCGTCGCGGTGCTCTTCGGTCGCGGTTAACCTGAGATCATCGTACGGCGATTCACGGACGGTTCAACCCTCGACGATGATGGACGGGTTCTGGGACCAGTTCACCCGCGTACTGGGGAAAGGATGGCGGAGGCCATGAGAACGACGACACTGCGCGTGACCCTACCCTCGCCACCGCCGGACTGCCCATGCGCGACATCGGCCACGTCATGGGAGTGTCCTGCCAACGAGCACATCAGCTCGTCACCTCGTAGGCGTCGTGTGGGCTGTGGCTGGGGGAGGCGCGCCCATTGAGTACCTGTCACCCTGGCGCAAGAGCCCTGCCGAGCGGATTTTTCTCGTGCACGTCCGGTCGTGGCGAGTGAACAAACTTTCAGAATTGGCCTGTGCATAACTCCCCATGGGGCTTCCCGATGGTGTGGAATATGTGGTATGCATCTGTAATCGGGAGAGGGAGGGGATGATGAAGAGCCTGCGGAAGGCGGTGGCGGTGGCTGTTTTGGGGGCGGGTCTCGCGGGGTGCGCGCCGGGGGGTGAGGTGACGCCCTCACCGTCAACGGGGGAGAGTATGGCGGTGGTGGTGACGGAGACTCCGAGCCCGACGCCGTTGCCGACTCCCCAGTGGGATGAGGAGGAGCAGGGGGCGGTCGACGCGGTCCAGAGGTACCTGGAGGTCTGGACCCACATCAGTCAGGACCCGACGGGTGCAGACTGGGTCGAAATCCAAGACGTGGCGAACAGCGATGCCTTGGATGCCGCTCTGGACACGTGGAACCGGTGGGCAAGCAAAGGATGGCACTTGGTGGGCGGCCCCACATTCGAACCGAAGTCCGTGTCAAAAGGGGCGCGGGGCATCAACGGCCAGTTGCTCCACGTACGTGGGTGTTACACGCTTGAGGGCGGTTACCTGGTGGACTCGTCCGGTAGTCAACTCGCGAAAAGTGGAGCCCCGAGGACGATTTCTTTGTTCGAAGTACTCCACAACGAGCGCAGGTATGTCGTGCTTGAAGACAACCCCGGAGAAGAGACATGCTAAAAAGTCGTGTTGCTGCTGTTTGTGGTGTGATGTTGGGCGTAGTCCTCTGTTGGACTGGAGGTTCCGTCGCAGCGGATCCCAGCCCGGTGAGGACATCAGGCGGAGGATTCGAGCCGCCGTCGGTTGAGGTGTCGGTGTCAAGTACGACGACAGCCGGCGGCTCGGGCGCTGTTGGGGCGGGCGATGGATCTGGTATGCCTGTGTGTCATGATGGGAATGGTACGGAGGTGGCATGCTGGATGGGAACGTACTGGTGGGACTCGTCCAGGCACATGTATTGCCATGTGATCAACCGACCCGCGTCAGACCCTGCCTGGGATGATCATCGTGATCTGGCGGGGAATCCCCAGGGGACGTTGTTGGGCTGTTTCGCCTACTATGTGCGGTCGGACGGTTCCGAGATGGTGGTGTGGGTGTCGGGGTCGGCGTCGTCGCCGGGTCGTCCAGGCACAGATCCGGTGACGGTCGCCCGCACGGCGGTGGCGTCCCTGCAGTTGCACCCGCCGACGGTCGGGGTGGGGGCATTCGTGTACGACGGGTACGAAGAGTGGGGCTTGTCCTGGTGGGTCGGAGCACCGATGTGGTTGTGGGTCGACAAGTCGGATCCGTTGCAGTGGGGTACCCACACGATTTCCGCGTCCGACGGTGGTCTGACCGTCACCGCGACCGTCACGGCGACAACCGTGTCGTTCGACCCGGGAGACGGGAGTCCGCCGATGGTGTGCCGGTCGGCGGGGACGGTGAGACCCTGGGACCCGTATGATCCGTTGGATCATCATTCCCCGTCAGGGTGTGAACACACGTACATGCACACGAACGAGTTGGGTAACATCGACTCGCGTTACGTGGTGTCGGCCACGGTGACGTGGAGTGTGACGTGGTCCTCGTCGGACGGCCAAGTGGGGTCGTTCACGACCACGGTCGCCTCAACCGACCAGGCGTCCATCCATGTCGGTCAACTTCGCGCCGTCATCACCTCGTACGGCTAAGGTGTACGCTCCGGCGCTCAGCGTGCCTGCGGTCTACGGTGTGGTAGGTTGTGTGCTGGTCGTACGGCATTCGGGGCCGACGCCCGTCACCTGTGGGGTGAGATCGCTCAAGGCTTTCCCGCAGACAAGGCACTGGCTCCCTCGAAACACCTCACCAGGTGGTTTACTATGACTGGCCGCCGCCTCAATGTCTGGGTAAACATGCGCCATGGCTTCAAACAAGCGAGGGTGTTCTGAGCCTAGGGCGGCGTGCAGTAACGCGGGAGTGTTCGGGGGACGCCGCCTGCCCGCCGCCATCGCCTCCAAAGTTGCCTGATAAGTCGGCTCGGTGAGAATGGTCGCAGCAAACAGATCAGGGTGTACGGCAACCATCCCGAGGCGGCCCAAGTCAGTGCGTCCGAAGTCGTGGACATTGCGCGTCACTATCGCCTTGATCCCAGCGTTCCAGGCGGCGGCGATGATGTGGCGATCTGCCTCGGATGTATCGATCATTTGGTCCAACTCCTGGTCCGGCGCAGCGTCGACCAGCACGGTCGTACCCCATGCGAAACGGGAACGCAAGTCACGTACCCGCGTCTGGCCGGGCCGTAATGCGCGATCAGCCTCAGCTTCAGCAAGCAAGCTCCACCGCGGTACGTACGCGGCGCCAGCCAGCGAGGCGAGAACCAGTACGGTTCGGGACATCGGCGCGGCAAGCACGTCGGCGTCCAGAAAGACGAGCCGACGCGTTCCACTATCACCAGTCATTGGCCATAATCGCAGCCGTCTCCATCAGCATCGTCTGGCGGTAACGGCGTAGTTCCGACTCACTGATCCGCCAATGTGTGCCGCGCTTTGTTGCGCAGATCGTTCCATCGTCAATCCGTCGCAGGATTGTCGCTCGCGACACGTCAGCGACTCGGGCCGCCTCTTGTGGTGTAAACGTTCGTTCGATAGCGTGAGCCATAACGGTCTTTCCCTGTTGGGACATTCGCTCAACGAAACCCAGCAGCGCTACGGCCCAGTCGGACTCGCGCGACGGGTTCAACTCAACCGATTCTGGCGGGATCACTACCCGATCAGTTCTTTCCAGTGTCTGCATGGTGTTTAGCCTACCAATTATGGACAGATGCGTCTGTGTAACTGTCCATCAGCCGTGGTACCGCTTTTGCGCGCCGCTCGCTGTGCCCACTCTTGACTGGCTGTTGGTGGCAAGTCGAGTTGGCTGATTTGCTCGCGCCGCGGTCGGAAGGGCGGGTAAGGCTGACTACTCCCTCCAGCTTTAGTACACCTGTCAGCGGTTCAGCCGGATGTCGCTCGTGCACGTCCGGTCCGCGTGATTGCACAAACTCTCAGAGTTGGTCTGTGCATAACTCCCCACGAGGCTTCCCGATGGTGTGGAATATGTGGTATGCATCTGTAATCGGGAGTTGGGAGGGGATGATGACGGGCCTGCGGAAGGGGGTGGCGGGGGTTGTTTTGGGGGCGGGTCTCGCGGGGTGCGCGCCGGGGGGTGAGGTGACGCCCTCGCCGTCGGTGGGGGAGGGGACGACGGGGGTGGTGACACGGACTCCGAGTCCGTCGCCGACTCCCCAGTGGGATGAGGAGGAACAGGGGGCGGTGGACGCCGTCCAGAGGTACCTGGAGGTGTGGAGTCGCATTGGGCAGGACCTGGCCGAAGTGGACTGGAACGAGATCCACGACGTGGCGGACGATCCGGCCGTAAACAACGCCATAGATACTTGGAATCGGTGGGCGTCCAAGGGATGGCATCTTGTGGGTGGTCCAGTGTTCGAACCGGTGTCGGTGTCGCTGGGGGTCCACGATGTTGACGGGCAGGTGCTTCATGTGCGCGGGTGCTATGTCATCGAAGACGCGTATGTGGTGGATACCGCGGGTGACCATCTTGAGAACAGCGGCGCACCCCGATCAGTCAGCCGGTTCGACGTGCTCCATAATGAACCCCGGTACGCCGTTCTGGAACAGTTCATTGAGGAGGGGACATGTTGAAACCTCGTTTTGTTGCGATTGGTGCCTTGGTGGTGGGTGTGATCGCTAGCTGGGTGGGCGGCAGTACGGCTGTCGCGGATTCCGGTTCTGTGAGAGCGACAACGAATGGTGACATCGGCCCGGCGGCGGTCGAGGTGTCGGTGTCAAGCACGACGACAACT
>JAIRVA010000105.1 GCA_031254155.1 Propionibacteriaceae bacterium | reverse complement strand
CCCCCCCCCCCCCCCCCCCCGCGTTAGTATGAAAACGGTAGCGAAATCGCCCGTATTGGGCGCGTTCTCACGCTTTCGCGGGGTGGAGGGCGGCGGTGTAGCATGGTCTTACAGTAAGACAGACTTGGAGGCGACATGTCGACAATCATGGTGAATGCCCGGGTCCCGGTGCCGGACAAGGCCGCCGCGGACAAGGTCCTGGCCACCAGTCGCTGGACCTGGTCCCAGGCGATCCAGGCCCTCGCCGCGTACATGCGGCGCACGGGCGCCCTGCCCGAGGCCCTCACCCAGCCGAGGGAGGACGACGACGCCGAGCAGCAGCGGAAATGGGACGAACTCTGGAGCCTCGCCGGGATGGTCAGCTCGCCCGAGTTGATCACGGACGAGGACGACGACCGCTTGCTTTACGAAGCAATGATGGAGCGTTATGGCTACTAAAGTTATGCTCGATACCAACGTACTCCTCGACTTTTTCGAGACACCGCGCCCGGAGCACGCGACCAGCCTCGCGTTGGTAGACGCGCTCAAGGCGAACGGTGCCACCATGTGTCTCGCCGCCACTTCGCTCAAGGATGTCTACTACGTCCTCACCCGCCGGAGTAGCGAACCGGCCGCCCGGCGGGCGGTCGAGTCGCTCCTCGCCACGATGGAGATCCTCCCCGTGGATGAAACGTGCTGTCACCGGGCCGTGACCAGTACCGAGCCGGACTTCGAAGACGGCATCATCCGGGCCGCCGCCGAGCTGGCCCAAGTCGATTACCTGGTTTCCCGGGACGCCCGCGCCTTCGTCGGCTCCCGCGTCCCCCGTCTCAGCCCCGCCGTCGCCGTGAAGGAACTCGCGGTGTCATAACGCGAAGTTGGAAGTACGAGTGGCGGGAAATGTACAGTTTTTTGCCCTCGATGCGTACATAACCCGTCACTCGAGCCTATGCCCGTACGTTATGACAGCGGCCACCCCGATTTCGGGGACTGGCCACCCGAGCTACTTGAGGAAGCCTTCGTACGAGCGTTGCTCCAACTGGGACTGGATCTGTTTCACCGTGTCCAGGCCGACGCCGACGACGATCAGGATCGACGTGCCCCCGAAGGGGAACTGTTGGGACGCCCCCACCAGGATAAACGCCAGCGTTGGTATCAGAGCGATCAACCCCAGGTACAACGACCCCGGCGCGGTCAGGCGGCTCAGCACGTACTGCAAGTATCGCGCCGTCGGCGCCCCGGCGCGGATGCCTGGGATGAACCCGCCGTACTTCTTCATGTTGTCCGAGATCTCCACCGGGTTGAAGGTGATGGAGATGTAGAAGTAACAGAACGCGATGATCAGCAAGAAGAACGCCACGTTGTAGATCCAGTGGTCGCCCTTGATGAAGTACCGCGCGATCCAGTTCGACGCCGAGTTGCCGGGCCACAGCTGGGCGTACAGCGCGGGCAGATACAGGATCGACGAGGCGAAGATGACCGGGATGACGCCGGATTGGTTGACTTTCAAGGGGATGTACGTCTTGGAGCCGCCGTACATCTTCCGGCCGACCATGCGTTTGGCGTACTGCACCGGGATGCGCCGCTGGCCCTGCTCCATGAAGATGATGCCCACCATGACGAGCAGGCCGATCGCGATAACGAGCAGGAAGATGAACCAACCCTTGTCGGCCCCGCCGGCGTGCGCCATCTTGATGGACCACAGCGACGTCGGGAAGCGCGCGGCGATCTGGGTGAACATCAACACCGACATGCCCCGGCCCACGCCGTGATCGGTGATGAGTTCGCCGAACCACATGACAATGCCCGTACCGGCCGTCATCGTGAGGATCATGACGACGATGGAGAAAATCCCCGCGTCGTACACGATGTCCTCGTTGCAACCCTGGAAGATCTGCTTGTTAACGGCCATGGAGACGTACGCCGTCCCGTTGAGGACCGCCAGGATCAAGGTGAGATACCGCGTGTACTGCGTGATCTTCGCCGTCCCCGCCGCGCCCTCTTTCTTGAGGGTTTCCAGGCGGGGTACGACGACGGTCATCAACTGCAGGATGATGCTCGCGGTGATGTACGGCATGATGCCCAGCGCGAAGATGGACATCTTTAGCATGGCACCGCCGGAGAACAGGTTGATCAGCGAGAACAGACCCGCCTGGTCACCCGATTCGGACTGGGTCCGGCAGGCGTCCAGAGCGACCATGTTGACGTTCGGCACCGGCAGGGTGGAGCCGAGACGGAACACCACGAGGATGCCCAGCGTAAACAGGATCTTCTTCCGCAGGTCGGACGACCTGATCACGTTCATGAATCCGGTCAGCATGTCTTTCTCCTTACCCCACCTAGGCTATCAGTCCGGCCACGGTCCTGATGACTAGATCTCGGTGGCCGTACCGCCGGCCTCAGTGATCTTCGCCTTGGCGGAGGCCGAGAAGGCGTTGGCCTCGACGTCGAGCTTCACTGTGAGCTCGCCGCCGCCCAGGACCTTGACGAGAGACGAACCGCGGACGGCGCCCTTCGCGACAAGGTCGTCAATGGTCACCGTACCACCGTCGGGGAACAGCTCCGCGAGGCGGGCAACGTTCACGACCTGGTAGCTGACCTTGAACGGGTTGGTGAACCCCTTCAACTTCGGGATCCGCCGCTGCAGCGGCATCTGGCCGCCCTCAAAGCCGGGGCGGATGTTGGTCCGGGCCCCGGACCCCTTCGTACCCCGGCCGGAGGACTTGCCCTTCGACCCCTCGCCACGGCCCACGCGGGTCTTCCGCGTGTGGGCCCCGGGGGCGGGACGCAGGTGATGTACTTGCAGAGCCATGTCAGGCCTCCTTCACAACGACCATGTGGGCGACGGTCCGTACCATGCCCTGCGTGATCGCATCGTTGTCGCGGGTGACCGTGTCACCGATCTTGTTGAGGCCGAGCGAGCGCAGCGTCTCGCGGTGGTTCCGCTTGGCGCCGATACCCGACTTCGTCCGGGTGATAATGAGCTTGTCAGCCATCACTCCGCTCCCTTCTCGCGGGCCCGCAGGATCGCGGCCGGCGTGACGTCCTCGACGGACATTCCGCGCCGCTTGGCCACGTGCTCGGGCTCTTCCAGCTCTTTCAGGGCCGCGACGGTCGCGTGGACCACGTTCACGGCGTTCGCCGACCCGAGGGACTTCGCGAGGACATCGTGGATGCCCGCACACTCGAGTACGGCGCGGGCCGCGCCACCGGCGATGACGCCGGTACCGGGGGCAGCCGGACGCAGCATCACGACACCCGCGGCGGCCTCACCCTGGACGGGGTGCGGGATGGTCCGCTGGATGCGCGGGACACGGAAGAAGTGCTTCTTGGCGTCCTCCACCCCCTTGGCGATGGCCGCCGGTACCTCTTTGGCCTTGCCGTAGCCGACACCAACCGTACCGTCACCGTCACCCACGACCACGAGGGCCGTGAAGGAGAACCGGCGTCCGCCCTGGACGACCTTCGCGACACGGTTGATCGCGACGACCCGTTCCAGGTAATTGCTCTTGGCGGCGTCTTCCGCCTCGCGGTTGCGCCGGTCGTCCCGACGACGGCCATCGGAGGACTCACCCTCGTTGCGGCGGTTACTCACTGGCATACTTCTATCCTTCCCGTCAGAACCCGAGTCCGGCTGCGCGCGCACCCTCGGCGAGCGCGGCGACACGCCCGTGGTAGAGATGACCCGCCCGGTCGAAGACCACCTGGTCTATCCCGGCGGCCTTGGCCCGCTCCGCCACAAGCTCGCCCACCTGCTTGGCTTTGGCCGACTTGTCGCCGTCGCCGGTCCGCAGCGCGGCCTCCATGGTGGAGGCGGACACGAGCGTCCGGCCCTGCGTGTCGTCGATCACCTGCGCGAGGATGTGCCGCGACGAGCGCGTCACCACCAGGCGCGGGCGGGCCGGCGTACCCGAAATGTGTTTCCGCCCGCGGTTCTGGCGCTTCGCCAACGCGGCGGCCCGATCCGTGAGGTTCTTCTTGACTTTCAGTGAAATGGCCATTACTTGCCAGCCTTTCCGGCCTTACGACGGACCTGTTCGCCCGCGTACCGCACGCCTTTGCCCTTGTACGGCTCCGGCTTGCGAATCTTACGGATGTTCGCGGCGACCTCGCCGACGGCCTGCTTGTCGATCCCCTGGACCGCGAAGTGGGTCGGGTTGTCGACCGTGAACGTGATGCCCTCGGGAGCGTTCACCACCACGGGGTGGCTGAACCCGAGCGCAAACTCCAGTTGAGTCGGGCTCTTCAGGACGACGCGGTAGCCGACGCCGACGATCTCAAGCTTCTTCTCGTATCCGGCGGTCACTCCGACCACCATGTTGCTGACGAGAGTCCGGGTGAGACCGTGCAGCGACCGGGACACCCGCTCATCGTTGGGGCGCGAGACCTGGATCACACCAGCTTCCAGCCCGACGGTGATCGGCGACGCCACCTGGTGCGCCAGCGTCCCCTTGGGACCCTTGACAGTCACCGCCGCACCGTCGATGGTGACATCGACACCCGCGGGGACCGTGATCGGCATTCTTCCAATACGTGACATATCAGCTCCTCACCACACGTAGGCGAGGACTTCCCCGCCGACCGACTTGCGGTTTGCTTCCTTATCGGTCAGCAAACCTTGGCTTGTGGAGATGATCGCGACACCCAGGCCGCCGAGCACGCGGGGCAGGGCCGTCGACTTCGCGTAGACGCGCAGCCCCGGCTTCGAGATGCGCTTCAGGCCCTGGAGCGACCGCTCCCGGCCCGTCCCGTACTTCAGAGTGACGGTCAGCGTCTTGCCAACCTCGCCCTCGGCCGGTTCGGTCACCTGGTAGTCAGCGATGTACCCCTCCTGCTTGAGGATCTTGGCGATCCCCACCTTAATCTTGGAGTGCGGCATCGCGGCGGACTCATGGTACGCCTGATTCGCGTTGCGCAGACGGGTCAACATGTCTGCGATTGGGTCTGTCATTGTCATCGGCTCATCGCCTCTTTCTCACAGCGGTTTCCCAGTCCCGGGACCTGCCGTGTCGTCGTGGATTCTAAAACACTCATTGATTCACCAGGAGGACTTCGTCACACCGGGCAGCTCGCCCTGGTGGGCCATTGTCCGCAGGCAGATCCGGCACAGGCCGAACTTGCGGTAGACCGACTTCGGCCGGCCGCACTTCTGGCAGCGGCTGTACGCCCGGACCTTGAACTTCGGCTTGCGGGACTGCTTGACCTTGATCGCGGTGGTTGCCATGACCTACCTCTTCTTCTTCCCGGCGGGACGAGCGCCCTTCTTCTTCTTGTTCTGGGCCTGGTTCGCCAGGGCGACCTCCATCGTCTGGAAGGGGAAGCCCAGGTGGGTGAGCAGAGCCCGGCCCTCGGCATCGGTCGCCGCCGACGTCACGAAGGTGATGTCCATGCCCCGGGTCCGGTCGATCCGGTCCTGGTCGATCTCGTGGAACATAACCTGTTCCGTGAGGCCGAAGGTGTAGTTGCCCTGGCCGTCGAACTGCAGCGGGGACAGACCCCGGAAGTCACGGATCCTGGGCAGCGCCAGCGACAGCAGCCGGTCGGCGAACTCCCACATCCGGTCGCCGCGCAGTGTGACGTGGCAGCCGATCGGCATGCCCTCGCGCAGCTTGAACTGGGCGATCGACTTGCGGGCCTTGGTGACCTGCGGCTTCTGGCCGGTGATCTGGGTCAGGTCGCGGACGGCCGCGTCGATGACCTTCGAGTCACGCGCCGCGTCGCCGACACCCATGTTGACCACGATCTTGTTGAGGCCGGGGATCTGCATGACGTTGCCGTACGCGAACTCGTCGTGCAGCGCCTGGATGATCTCCTCGCGGTACCGCTTCTTCAGACGCGGCATCTCGCTCGCGGCCTCGACAGTGGATTCCACCTTCTCGACCGGCTGGGCCTTCTCGGCCTTCGGCGTCTTGACCGGCGCCTTCGCGGGGGCCTTCTTGGCCGGTGCTTGCTTGGCGGCTGCCATCAGATCTCCTTCCCGGTCTTCTTGGCGATCCGGACTGACCGGGTCGCGGTGTACTCCGTACCGTCAGGGCGCTTGCGCTTGACCTCCTCGCGCTTGTAACCCACGCGGGTGGCCACCTCCTTCGTCCCGACGCGGACGACGAGCGCCACGTTCGACACGTGGATCGGCGCCTCGGAGGTCATGATGCCACCCTTGACGACCTGCCGGCCCGTACCGTCGGAACGGTCCTTGCGGTGCCGCTTGACGAGGTTCACCCCGGCCACCGTCACGAGCTCGCGCTCGGGGATGACGTGGATGATCTCGCCCACCGTACCCTTGTCTTTGCCGGCGATCACGCGGACGCGGTCACCCTTCTTTACGTTCATTGCCATCTCAGATCACCTCTGGTGCGAGTGAGACGATACGCATGAATCGCTTCTCACGCAGTTCGCGGGCAACAGGGCCGAAGATACGGGTACCCCTGGGCTCGCCGTCCGCGCGGAGAATGACCGCCGCGTTCTCGTCGAACTTGATGTACGAGCCGTCAGCGCGCCGGTGTTCTTTGGTCGTCCGTACAACGACGGCCTTGACCACCTCGCCCTTCTTGACTCCACCGCCAGGAATCGCATCCTTGACGGTCGCGACGATAATGTCGCCGAGGTAGGCATAGCGGCGCCGGGTGCCACCGAGGACGCGGATGCAGAGCAGTTCCTTCGCACCCGTGTTGTCGGCGACCTTCAGCCGCGTCTCCTGCTGGATCATTTTTTCACCTGGCCTTTTCGACGACCTCGAGGAGCCGCCATCTCTTCGTCGCGCTCAGCGGCCGGGTTTCCATCACCCGGACGCGGTCGCCAATACCTGCCGAATTACCCTCGTCGTGCACCTTGAGCCGTTGAGTACGGGTCATGACCTTCCCGTACAACGGGTGCTTGACGCGGTCCTCAATGGAGACGACGATCGTCTTGTCCATCTTGTCGGAGACAACCATCCCCTCGCGGACCTTCCGACCTGATCTTGCTTCTGCCATCACTTCTCCTCATCGGGGTCGGGCACGATGCCCAAGTTGCGCTCTTGCAGCACGGTGTAGATGCGGGCGATGTCCTTCCGGGCTTCCCGCAGCCGGCCACGCGACTCAAGCTGGCCGGTCGCCGCCGCGAAGCGGAGGCTGAACAGCTCTTCCTTCAGTTCCACGACGCGGTCGTTCAGGTCCTTGCGACTGAGCGCCCGCAGATCCGTTGCTGTTGTGGTCGCCATCAGATCTCACCCTCCCTCGTAATAAAACGTGCCCGGAAAGGCAACTTGTGGATGGCGAGACGCATCGCCTCGCGGGCCACGTCCTCAGGCACGCCCGAGAGCTCGAACAGCACCCGGCCCGGCTTGATGTTGGCGACCCACCACTCGGGGCTGCCCTTGCCGGAACCCATCCGGGACTCGGCGGGGTGCTTCGTCATCGGCCGGTCGGGGAAGACATTGATCCACACCTTCCCACCACGGCGGATGTGACGGGTCATCGCGATACGGGCGGCCTCAATCTGACGGTTCGTGAGGTACGAGGACTCCAGCGCCTGGATCCCGAACTCGCCGAACGCGAGCGTGGTACCACCCTTTGCAACGCCACTCCGCTTGGGGTGGTGCTGCTTGCGGAACCGCACACGACGGGGAATCAACATGTCATTCACCTGCGCTCTCTACTTGGGGCTCCGGCGTTTCCACCGGGGCCTCCTGCTCCTTGCGCCCGCGCGGCCGGTCAGTCCGCTCGCCCCGGCCGGGGCGGCGCGGCGGCCGCTGACGGGTCTGGGCCGCCTGGCGGGTGGCCCTCTGTGCCGTCCGCTCGGCCCGCGTACCCACGAGATCACCCTTGTAGATCCACACTTTGACGCCGATGCGGCCGAAGGTGGTCCGGGCCTCGTAGAAGCCATAATCAATGTCCGCGCGCAGCGTGTGCAGCGGCACCCGGCCCTCGCGGTAGAACTCGGCCCGGCTCATTTCGGCGCCGCCGAGACGGCCGGAGCACTGGATCCGGATGCCGAGCGCGCCGCCGCGCATGGCGGACTGCTGCGCCTTGCGCATCGCGCGGCGGAAGGCCACGCGGGCGCCGAGCTGTTCGGCCACACCCTGGGCGACGAGCTGGGCGTCGGTCTCCGGGTTCTTGACCTCCAAGATGTTGAGCTGGACCTGCTTGCCGGTCAGCTTCTCGATGTCGGCCCGGACCTTCTCCGCCTCGGCGCCGTTACGGCCGATGATGATGCCCGGCCGGGCGGCGTGGAGGAAGATCGTCACGCGCTCCGAGCGCCGCTCGATCTCGATCGAGGACACCCCCGCCCGCTCCAGCCGCTTGTTCAGGAACGTCCGGATCTTGATGTCCTCGCCGAGGTACGACGCGTACTGCTTGTCGGAGTACCAGCGGGACACGTGGTCAGTCGAGATGCCCAGCCTAAAACCCATCGGGTTGATCTTTTGGCCCATCTCAGGCCTCCTTCTTCTTCGCGGGCTTCGGCGTGAGACGCATGGTCACGGCCTGCTTCGACGGCGGGATCGGGCCCCGGTTCTCCTGGGGCTCGACGACGGCGGTGATGTGGCTCGCCCGCTTGAGGATGCGGGAGGCCGACCCCTTCGCGCGGGGCTTGATGCGGCGCAGTGTCACACCCTCGTCAACGAAGATCTGCGAGACGTAGAGGTTGCCCGCCTTCAGGTTCTCCGTGTTCTCGGCGTTGGCCGCCGCGGAGGCGATCACCTTGTACACCGGCTCGGAGGCGGCCTGGGGCGCGAAGCGCAGGATGTTGAGGGCGTCCTCAACGTTTTGCCCGCGGACAAGGTCGACCACGCGGCGTACCTTCTGCGGGGACATGCGGATGTGACGCGCGATGGCGTACGACCCCTCACGATCCCCAAGGAGTGCGTCCCGACGGCTCGGGCGCTGCCAATTCTTACTCATCGATATCCTTTTCCTTTAGCGCTTCCGGGCCTTCTTGTCGTCCTTCACGTGGCCACGGAAGGTACGAGTGAGGGCGAACTCGCCCAGCTTGTGCCCGATCATGGCCTCGGTGATGAACACCGGGACGTGCTTGCGCCCGTCGTGAACGGCGATGGTGTGCCCGATCATGTCCGGGATGATCATCGACCGGCGCGACCAGGTCTTGATTACGGTCTTCGCCCCCTTCGCGTTGAGCGCATCCACCTTCTTCACCAGGTGGTCGTCAACGAAGGGACCCTTCTTCAAACTGCGAGGCATTGTGTCTTACGTCCCTTTCCCTCAGCGCTTCTTCCCGGCCTTGCGGCGACGGATGATCAGACGGCTCGAAGCCTTGTTCTTGTTGCGGGTCCGGCCTTCCGGCTTGCCCCACGGCGTCACCGGATGGCGGCCACCGGAGGTACGACCCTCGCCACCGCCGTGCGGGTGGTCGACCGGGTTCATGACGACACCACGGACGGTCGGGCGGACGCCCTTCCAGCGCATGCGGCCGGCCTTGCCCCAGTTGATGTTGCCCTGCTCGGCGTTGCCGACCTCGCCGACCGTGGCGCGGCAGCGGATGTCCACCATGCGCATTTCGCCGGACGGCATCCTCAAGGTGGCGTACTTCCCCTCGCGGGCGACGAGCTGGATCGACGTACCGGCGGAGCGGCCGAGCTTGGCACCGCCGCCCGGGCGCATCTCGACCGCGTGCACCAACGTACCCACGGGGATGTTGCGCAACGGGAGGTTGTTGCCGGGCTTGATGTCCGCTTCCGCGCCGGACTCGACGAAATCACCCTGGCGGAGGTCCTTCGGCGCGATGATGTAGCGCTTCTCGCCGTCCAGGTAGTGCAGCAGGGCGATACGGGCGGTCCGGTTCGGGTCGTACTCAATGTGCGCGACCTTGGCCGAAACGCCGTCCTTGTCGTACCGCTTGAAGTCGATGAGCCGGTACGCCTGCTTGTGCCCGCCGCCGATGTGGCGCGTGGTGATGCGGCCCTGGTTGTTGCGGCCACCGGTCTTCGGGCTCGGCACCGTCAGGCGCTTCTCCGGGGTGGACCGCGTGATCTCCGCGAAGTCCGCCACCGAGGAGCCACGGCGACCGGGCGTCGTCGGCTTGTACTTACGGATGGCCATGAGCTACCTCACTTCCGTTCCCGAGCCGAACAGGTCGATCGACTGGCCGTCGGCCAGCGTCACGATGGCTCGCTTGGTGTCGGGGCGGCGGCCGTACCCGTAGCGGGTGCGGCGCTTCTTGCCCTGACGGTTAACCGTGTTCACCTGGACGACCGAGACATCGAAGACCTTCTCAATCGCGATCCGGATCTCGACCTTGTTGGCGTCCGGGGCGACCAGGAAGGTGTACTTGTTCTCGTCGATCCGGGTGTACGACTTCTCCGACACAACCGGGGCCAGGAGGATGTCGCGCGGATCCTTGATTTTAAACTCGCTCACTTCTTGCCCTCCATCACGTCCTTGAAGCCAGCGGCTTCAGCGGCTTCCGCGCTGTTGAACCAGACCTCGGCGACCGTCCGCTTGTACCACGGGGAGTCGGGGGTGTGGTACAACATCGAGTCCTCGTTACCCTTGATGTCGTAGCCGTCCGGCGGCGTCTCGCCACGGTACGAACCCTCGCCGTAGTCCTTCGCCTCGTCGGCGGGGGCCGCGGGCTCCGCGGGCTCAGGCTCCGTGGGCTCAGGCTCGGTGGCTGGTACGGCGGGTTCGGCCGGTTCGTCGGCGTCGGCCTCGAGCGGGGTGGCGGCCCCGGCGGTCACCGCCTCCTTCTTGGCCTTCTTCGCCGGCTTCTCGGCCGGAGCCGGGGCCTCGGCTTCGAGGACGACCGTCCCGAAGCGGGCCAGGAACTCATCGAGGGCCGGCTTGGTGAAGACGATGGCCTCGTTGGCGATCACGTCGTACACGTTCAGCTGATCGGCGACCAGCGCGTGGATGTACGGGACGTTGCGCAGCGAAACGTACGCCACGTCCTCTTCGCGGGTGAGGACGACGACCGCCGTCACCGCGTCACCGATGACCGCGAGGGCCTCCAGCGCCTGGCGCGTCGATGGCGTCTCGGAGTCGATGATCGATTCGAGGACGAACAGCTTGCCGTCCGCGACGCGGTCCGAGAGGGCCGACTTGAGCGCGGCGGCGATCATTTTCTTGGGGGTACGTTGGGCGTACGACCGGGGTTGCGGGCCGAAGACCGCACCGCCGCCCGTCCACTGCGGGGCGCGGCGCGAACCCTGGCGGGCGCGGCCGGTACCCTTCTGGCGCCACGGCTTGGCGCCGCCGCCGCTGACCTCGCCGCGGGTCTTCGTGGAGTGCGTGCCTTGGCGGGCGGCCGCGAGCTGGGCCACGACGACCTGGTGGATGAGCGGTACGTTGATGTCACAACCGAAGACGGCTTCGGGCAGCCGCAACGTGGTGTTGGACGACGGGATGTTGACGGTGATGTCAGTCATGGTTTACACGCTCCTCTTCGCCGCGCTGCGAACGACGACCAGGCCGTTCTTCGGGCCCGGGACAGCGCCTTTGACCAGGATCAATCCCCGCTCGGCATCAACTTTCACGATGTCGAGGTTCGCCACCGTCGTCCGCTGTACACCCATGTGCCCAGCCATCCGCAGGCCCTTGAACAACTTTGACGGGGTGGAGCACTGGCCGACCGAGCCGGGGGCGCGGTGCTTGCGGTGCACGCCGTGGCCAGCGCCGAGACCGGCGAAGCCGTGGCGCTTCATGACGCCCGCCGTACCCTTGCCCTTGCTGACGCCGATGACATCCACCGTGTCGTCCACGGAGAAGATGTCGGCCGTGACGTCGGCCCCGAGCTGGTACTCCGAAGCATCGGCCGTCCGGATCTCCATCAAGTGGCGGCGGGGGGTGGCCTCGGCCTTCGCGAAGTGACCCTGGGCGGGCTTGGTGACGGACTTGGCTTTGATCTGGCCGAAGCCGAGCTGGACGGCCGAGTAGCCGTCGCGCTCGGGCGTCCGGACCTGCGTCACGACGCACGGGCCGGCCTCGATCACCGTCACCGGGATGATGTGATTCTTGTCATCCCAGATCTGGGTCATCCCGAGTTTGCGGCCCAGGATCCCTTTAGTATTACGTTCAGTATTCATGTTCGACCTCAGGGGAGCTTGATCTCGATGTCTACACCAGCGGGAAGGTCGAGACGCATGAGGGAGTCCACCGTCTTCGGCGTCGGATCGAGAATGTCGATCAGGCGCTTGTGGGTCCTCATCTCGAAGTGTTCCCGAGAGTCTTTGTACTTGTGGGGAGAACGGATCACGCAGAACACGTTCTTCTCCGTCGGCAGCGGCACGGGGCCGGCCACCTGAGCGCCAGTGCGCGTCACCGTGTCGACGATCTTGCGCGCCGACGAGTCGATGACCTCATGGTCGTAGGCCCGAAGCCTGATGCGGATTTTTTGTCCCGCCACGGCAGTTCCTTACCTCTCTGCTCGACCGGGTGGTCCCGGCTTTCGCTTGACACCGTTCACACTGAGCGGCGCCGTTCTCCGGCCCACGCGGTCGGGCGTGTCGCGGATTTCGTCCGCAACTACCCCGCTAACCTAGTGGGATGGATTCCAGTCAACGACCGGGATCGTCGGATCTGCCCCAGACCATGGTTGGGTGCATAGTCGGGCGGGACCCTGCCGAAGCAACCTGACGATTTTGTCACAGATTGAGGGCTCCGCGCAAATTGGGTTGTATCACGTAACCCGTTGTCGCCTGCCCTGGTCAATCTTTGGTCAATCTTCGGCCGACTACGGGCCACCCGTCGTCGTCGCCAGCTCTGGCCGACTACGGGCTACCCGTCGTCGTCGCTTACTCTGGCCTGCCTCGGCGGGGCCCACCCAGCTGTCCTCAGATTCCGGCCCGGTGGGCCGGAATCTTCCGGCGCTGGATTCCCCCCGCCGGGCGCGGCCGATTCCGGGGGCTGGGGTCCGGTTTGCTGCCCGGGTGGAACTCTGCGCTGGCCGGGGTTTGATCTGTGCCACCTCCTGGTGGGGGCGGAGGGCGTCGGTGGACTTTGTCGCTTGCTCCACTGGAGGCCCTCGTCTTTATGAAAGTGGGGACTGTTCTGGAAGGGAGTTGGGGGTTCGTACGGG